>JALZOC010000485.1 GCA_030857365.1 Acidobacteriota bacterium | reverse complement strand
GCTGATGCAGGGCAACCCTGGCAACGAGTTTGGTCAGAAGCGCGCGATCGCGGCCAACGGCACGCATCTGCTCATCGACCAGAGCTATGTTGAGGACGTCTGGGTGCCCGGCCAGGACAGCCAGTGTATCGCGGTGTTCTCGACGCCGGGCCCGATCACCATCCGGCGCAACATCATGGCGTGCGCGTCGGAGAACATCCTCATCGGCGGGACGCCGCCTGCGGGCCCCGCCTTCGTTCCCTCCGACATCCTCGTCGAGGGGAACGTGCTCTGGAAGCCGCTCAAGTGGAAGGGCGCCTCGCCGGCGCGCGTCGTGAAGAACCTCTTCGAGGTGAAGATCGGCCGCCGCATCAGCGTGCGCGGCAACTGGATGCAGACGCACTGGCGGCAGGCACAGCCGGGCCCGGCGATCGTGCTCACGATGGCCACCAACGGCGCGTGCAGCTACTGCGACATGCAGGATGTCACCTTCGCCGACAACGTGGTCTGGGACGTGTCGGCCGGCCTGAGTCTTACGGGGTGGCAGTACTCCTACGCACCTGGGGCAGGCCAGGCGGTGCGGTTCGCCATTCGCAACAACCTGTTTGTCATCTCGCGCGCGGAATGGGGCGGAAACGGGCGGCCGCTCATCATCGGGAATGAGCCGAAGGACGTCACCGTCGATCACAACACGTTCATCCACGACGGCACCGCCGTCGTTGCGGGCGACTACGGCAGGAAGTGGCCTTTTGTCGATCCGCCGCTCGAGGCGAAGATTCCCGGCGGCCCGGTAACGGGCTTCGTCTTCACGAACAATCTGACGACGCATGGCAGGTACGGCTTCTTCACGCCGGAGGGAAACCGCGGTGTGGCGCTCGGCACCTACTTTCCGGGCGCGGTGATCGCCGGAAACGTCTTTGCCGGGGCGACCCCCACCATGCTGGGACGCTACAACGCGTTCGCGGCCGGCAGCCCCAACGTCGGCGCGGCGGACTTCGCCGCGCTCTTCGTCGACTTCGCCGGCCAGAACTATTGCGTGCGGAAACCGGGGGCGGGGGCGGACTGTTCCAGGCTCCCGTTCGCGCTGCGCGCGCTCGTGCCGCCGCAGTAGCAGCAGCGGCGCTCAGTCTGAGGACGGAGGCAGCCGTTCGGCCGGAATCCCCAGGTGCAGCGCAATAGCGCGCAGCGACGACTGGACCAGGCGGACGTTCGCAGGCCCCATCCGCAGAAGCTGCTTCTGCGCGGGGGTCAACCCCTCCAGATTCGGATCCGCGAACGCATAGCCGATCCCCTGCGGCTGAACGCGCACCGATTCGCTGACGACAGGCGTCTTGAGCAGCAGCACGATCGCGCGCTCGAGCGTGCGATCGAACGTCCCGTCGGGCGCGCCGAGCTCGCGGTGCGCTTCTTCGATGCGCGGCTTCACGGTCGCGTACACGCGCGCGGCCCCCGCCGGATCGATCGACGCCACGGCTGCCGCCAGTCCGTCGTACCGGGCATAACTCCGCGGGTCGATGTAGACGCCCCCTGCTCGTTCGACAACCGCGAAGGGCTCCGAAGGGCGGAGCACACGCAGATGCACCGCGGGCGTCTTGCCTTCCGCGGTGTTGATGACCGCGACGGTGAAATTCCGGATGAGTCCGCCCGTCGCCAGCCAGGCTGCCACGCGGGGGTGTGAGGAAAGGCGCTCGACCAGAGAGCGAATCAGCGCGTCGCTCTCGCCGAGCGGCGGCAGCTCTAAAGGATCCGCGGCGCCACCCAGAGGCTGAATGCGACGCTCTGGCGGCGTGTTGACCGCCTGGGGCACATCGGCGGCGGGGGCTGCCGTCCTGCCGCCGAAGACGATGTAGGCGGCGATGGCCGCCGCGGCCACCAGCACCGCCACCGCGACCCACACACCGGCGTTCCGCCTCGGAGGCGGCGGCGGCAGTTCGCCAGGTGCCCTTGCCAGTTCGTAGTCCGCTGCTGGCGAAACGTCAGTCCGCGGGTCGACCATGACGGGATCATAACGCCTCGCCCGTCCCTCCACGCTCCGGCATATACCGGAGAAGCGGCACGGCCGTGCTCGTCGGCCCGCTCGAGCACGTCAGAGCTCCGCCGGCAGTCCCGGCGGCGGAATAGGATTCGTCGGCGGCGGGTCCGGGAAGGGCTCCGGAATCGGCGTCGGCGGCTGCGGCCGCGGATTGGGTTCGGGGGTTGGCGGAACGGGTTGCGGCGACATGCATGTATTGAATGCACGATCGACGCCGAACCGGCCCCCGGCGGCGGAGCTGTCCTGTGGTACGCTCTCGTCCGTATCCTCAACCGTGCCCGCCGTCCGGCGGGCGCGCTATTCCTGACCTGAGGCGAAGGAGATCGATCGGTGAACGTCGTGCTGGTCGGCCTGCCTGGTTCCGGAAAAGGCACCCAGGGCGCGCAGTTCGCGCGGCGGCACGGCATTCCGAAGATCTCCACCGGCGATATGCTGCGAGACGCGGTCGCGCGTGGAACGGCGCTCGGGCGCGAAGTCGCCGCCACGCTGGATGCCGGCGGCCTCGTCCCGGACGACCTGATCATCCGGGTCGTCGACGCACGGCTGCAGCAGGGGGACACCACGGCCGGATTCGTGCTCGACGGATTTCCCAGAACGCTTCCGCAGGCGGGCGCGCTCGACGGTCTGCTCGCCAGCCGCGGTCTGCCCATCGTGATCTACCTCGACGTCAGTCCCGACGTGATCCTCGACCGTATCCTGTCCAGGCGCATCTGCGAGAGCTGCGGACAGCCCGATACCGGTGCCCCGACAACGGAGTACTGCGCCTCGTGCGGCGGCGGGTTCGTGAAGCGCGCCGACGATCACGAGGACGTCGTCCGACGCCGTGTTGTCGCGTATGTAGAGAACACGGCGCCCCTCATCGAGTGGTATCGCAGGGGGCCGGCCTTCCGCACCATCGACGGCAACCAGCCGCTCCCGGATGTCGCGCGAGCGTTCGACGCCGCGGTGTTCGAATGCGTGAAGTCGGGCCACTCCCCGGCCCGTTGAGTTCCCGAATGGTCCCGTTCTCCGTGCTCGATCTGTCCCCGATTGTCGAGGGGGGATCCGCCTCCCAGGCGCTGCGCAATACGCTCGACCTCGCACAGCACGCGGAGCGATGGGGATATCACCGCTACTGGCTCGCGGAGCACCACAACATGCCGGGAATTGCCAGTGCGGCGACGGCGGTGGTCGTCGGGCACGTGGCCGGCGGAACGGCCCGCATCCGCGTCGGGTCGGGCGGGGTGATGCTGCCAAACCACGCACCCCTGGTGATCGCGGAACAGTTCGGCACCCTCGAATCGCTGTACCCAGGGCGCATCGATCTCGGGATCGGGCGTGCGCCGGGAACCGATCAGACGACCGCCCGCGCGTTGCGCCGCGAGGCTTCCGGACCGGAAGAGCGCTTCGTGAG
>JALZOC010000484.1 GCA_030857365.1 Acidobacteriota bacterium | reverse complement strand
CAGTACCAGAAGCAGCTGCTGCGCCCCGAGGTTCAATCCGCACTGGGCGCCGATCTCCGGGATCTGCTCGCGCTCGACGATCCGTTGAACGATGCCTTGAGCTCCGCTGTCACCGTGCGCAGCGGCTTTCTGAAATAGCCTCTCAGACGGTCGCCAGTCGTGAAAGGACCAGCATGATTTCGTCGGTTCTGCGGCGCCGGGCCCTCACCGTCGCGCTCGGCATCCTCGCCGTGATCGCCGGGCCTGCGGCGCCGGTGTCGTCGGGCGCGCCACAGGAGGTCTGGGCCCCGCCGCGAGCCTTCATCGACGGCACCGGCCCCGGGTGGCGCACACTGACCGAAGCCGACTTCGCGGACGTCAACGGCGACCCGGACACCTGGCAGTGGAAGGACGGGTTGCTGGTCGGCACAGGCCTGCCCATCGGCGTGATGCGCACGCAGCAGAAGTTCACGAATTTCGAGCTCGTCATCGAATGGCGGCACCTGCGGGCCGCCGGGAACTCCGGCGTCTTCGCGTGGGTGCCAGACGAGGCGCTCGCGCAGTTGAAGCCTGGCGCGCTCCCCGAGGGAGGCATCGAAGTGCAGATGCTCGACCATGGGTATCGCGACCAGTTCGAAAAGAAGCAGCCGGGCAAAACGGCGGACTGGTTCACGACCAACGGCGACATCTTCGCGGTGGGAAAGTCGAAGCTGGCCCCCTTCCCGCCGTTGTCGCCGAACGGATCGCGCAGCTTCCCGAGAAAGGCGCTCAGTCGCGGCGCGGGTGAGTGGAACCATTACTACGTGCGCGGGATCAACGGCGAGCTGCGTCTCTGGGTGAACGGCGAGGAAGTATCGGGCGGCAGCGGCGCCGAACCACGGGTCGGGTACCTCTGTGTCGAGGCGGAAGGCTCCCCAATCGAG
Source organism: Acidobacteriota bacterium (assembly GCA_030857365.1). Classification (GTDB taxonomy): domain Bacteria; phylum Acidobacteriota; class Vicinamibacteria; order Vicinamibacterales; family 2-12-FULL-66-21; genus JALZOC01. The sequence continues at coordinate 2,502 of JALZOC010000484.1, read as the reverse complement.
TTCAGGAACATCCGCGTCCGCGAGCTGCCCTGAGGCGCCGGGCCGAGCGTCAGCCCTTGTAGCCGAGAAACACTCTCGGCAGGACGAGCGTCAGGCTCGGGAACGCGGCGATGAGCACAAGGCCGATGAGCAGCGCGACCAGGTACGGCAGATACGTCCGGCTCACCTCGTCGATGTCGACGCGCGCGATCCCCGCCGCAATCGCCAGGCCTACCCCGACGGGCGGGAGAAAGAATGCGATCCCCATCGCCGCCACGATCACAATCCCGTAGTGAACGGGATCGATCCCCACGACACGGCTGATCGGGAACAGAATCGGCCCGAAGATCAGCAGCGCCGGAAGCCCCTCGAGAAGAGCGCCGACGACGACGAAGAGCACGATCGTCATCGCCATCACGCCCACTCGTCCCGCGCCGACCCCTCCGATCCAGTCCCCCAGCATCTGCGGCACCCATTCGCGCACCAGGATCCAGGCGAAGGCCGACGCCGCCGCGAGCACCCACAGCGTCGTCGCCGTGACGATCCCGCTCTGCGCCAGCTGGCCGACGAGCTCACTGCGCCGGATGCCGCCCATGCAGATGCCGGCCACGAGCGCGTACACCACCGCGATGAGCGCGGCCTCCGTCACGGTCGTCGCGCCCGTGAAGATGCCGCCGAAGAGGATGACGGGCAGACCGAGCGGCACCGCGGCGCGCCGCGCCGCGCGCGAGAGATCCGCGTTGGTGACGCGACCCGTCACGGGCCAGTGCTGGCGGCGGGCGCGCAGGGCGATGAGCGCGATCAGCGCGGCCGCCAGGATGAAGGCCGGGATGAACCCGGCCAGGAACAGGGTGACGATCGACAGGTTCACGAGCGACCCCAGCACCACCATCGTCAGGCACGGTGGCACCAGGATACCCATCGCGGAGGCGGCGGCGACGACGCTGACTGACTCCGGCCCCGAGTAGCCGGCCTTCCTCATCGACGGGATGAGCAGGGAGCTGATGGCCGATACGTCAGCGGCGGTCGAGCCCGAGATCCCGGAGAACAGGACCTCCGCGACGACGGCCACCATCGCGAGACCACCGCGGACGCGTCCGACGATCGCCATCGCGAGGTCGACGATGCGCTGCGAGATCCCGCCCGACTCCATGAGCGCGCCCCCGACGATGAACAGCGGAATGGCCAGCAGCACGAAGGAGTCCACGCCGCCGAGAATCTTGATCGGCAGGATGATGAGGCTCACTCCGCCGATGCCCAGCAGATAGGTGAGCGACGTGAGCGCCAGCGTGAACGCCAGCGGCACGCCCAGCGCCGCGGTGACGAGGAACCCGGACACGAGAATGACGATCGGCGCGGCGCCCGCAGCGAGCGGCACGAGCACGGACGCGATGGCGATCCCGGCCGCGCCGAGCGACCACGCCTGCATGGACCGGTCGTGCCAGACCGCGCACCCATCCTGGCGCAGCTGCTGGAGGAGCACCAGCGACATGAGGACGAGCGCCACCGGCAGGACGGCGGAGATCGCCGCGCCCGAGAGCCCGCTGGCCGGGAGGTGCTCGCTCGCGCTCGCGATGGTCAGCCGGCAGGCCGGAACGATGAGCCACGCGAAAAACACGATCATGACCAGCCGCAGGCCACGGTCGACAGCCTGGCGCCGCGGGGGAGCCAGCAGGCGCACGAGCGCCGTGACTCGCGGGTGCTGCCCGTGGCGCAGTGCGGGGATCCCTCCGACGCACATCAGCCACACCAGCAGCAGCCGTGCGATCTCCTCGGTCCACGGAAGGGGTTCGTGCAGGATGTGGCGCCCTGCGACCTGCAGGCCGACGACGAGCGCTTGCGCGACGACCAGGAAGGCGACCGCCCATGTGAGCGCCCGGTCCGAGAGCGAGAGCTGCGTTGCCTGCTCTTCGGTCAGGATCGTCACGCCCGGATCGCCTCCAGCCACGACGTGACGCCCAGTGCACGCGCCTCCGTCTCCCACAGCTGCTCCGCGGGACGTTTGAACGCCGCTCCGTCGATGTCCCGGATCGACATCCCGTGCGCCGTGAGTGCCGCGGCGGCCGCGGTGTCTTCCTCAGGCCCCATCGCCCTCTGATCCGCGGCGGCTTCGACAGCCGCGCGTTCGAGAACCTCCCGAACGCCGGGAGGCAGCCTGGCGAGCCCGACCGTCGAGGCGAACAGGCCCAGGACGCCGGCGATGTGGCGCGTGCGTGCCATGAAGCGCGCGACTTCGTAGAAGTGCTGCTGATAGGTCGTGCTCGCGTCGTGCTCGAACCCGTCGATCACGCCGGTCTGCAACGACGTGTAGACCTCGCCGAACGCCATCGGCGTGGGGCTGCCGCCCATCAGCTGCACGGCCTTGACGTAGATCGGCGACTGGATCGTCCGGAGCTTGAGGCCCCTGAGGTCCTCGGCGGTCTTGACCTCCTTGGAGCGGGTGACGACGTTGCGGAAGCCGAAGGAGTCGCAGAAGCCCATTGGGCGGGCCTTGGCGGTCTCGGCCATGTACTGGGTGAAGGC
>JALZOC010000001.1 GCA_030857365.1 Acidobacteriota bacterium | reverse complement strand
GACGGTCACCGAGTGGCGGGGCCCCTCGTCGGCCGCGCGGCCGACCTCGTCCGGCGGACTGCCCATCTCGAATGTCCCTCCCGGTAGCGCAACCATCTCGAAGGTCACCGGGGTCCCCGGGATCGTGTCCGTATACGTGGCGTGGGCCTGGGCAGTCTGGGTGCGCGCCAGCGGCGATCCCGGCCGGGCGGCGAGCGGGTAGGTGAGGATGGCGTTGCCGGCGAGCAACAACGCAGCGAATCCGGCCAGGCGCACCGTTACCTCCATCGAGAGAGCGATCCTGTCGCAGGATCCTGCCCGGCGCAAGTCGGATCCGCAGCCCGTCAGCCGATGCGGAGGGGATTGCGCGGGGCGTGTCACTTCAATCGCGATTCGCGCAATCATACGGTAATGCCGACCGTTCCCGAACGGGTCGAGGTCGCTCCCGGCGCCATGCACTTGCGCGGGCACCTGCCGCTGGCCCAGCAACAAGCCGTGGCAGCCTGCTGCCTCGCCCTGGGAGCCGGGGATGCGGGATTCTATACACCGGTCGTTCGTGGCGGCGGCGTCATGAGCGTCCGGATGCTGTGCCTCGGGAGGCACTGGAATGCCCGCACCTATGCGTACGGGGATGTGCGCTCTGATGTCGATGGTCGGCCACCGCCCTCGATACCTGCGGACCTCACGATCCTGGCCGCACGGGTAGCAGCCGATGCGGGGTTCACGTTCACTCCGGATACCTGCATCGTCAATTGGTACACCGCGACCAGCCGCATGGGGCTCCACCAGGATAAGGACGAGAGCGCCGAGTCGCTTGCGGGCGGCGCGCCAGTCGTCTCGTTGTCCGTCGGGGACACCGCACGCTTCCTCTTCGGCGGCTTGCGCAGGCGCGACGCCGTGCAGAAGATCCTTCTGGAATCCGGTGACGCGTTCGTATTCGGTGGACCGGCACGGCTGCGATACCACGGTGTCACACGAATCGAGCCCGGAACGGCGCCTGATGGCCTGCCGTTTGCCGGCCGCCTGAATCTGACGTTCAGGAAGTTCTAACAGTGCTGTCCATCAGGGTCGCGACCGCCGGCGATATCCCGCTACTCACGCGCATCATCAACGCCGCCTACGTCGTGGAGCGCTTCTTCAAAGCAGGAGATCGTATCGCTGCCGACGGCGTGCTCGCCCTGCAGGCCACAGGAAGGTTTCTGCTGCTCGAGGACCATGGCACGCCGGTTGGTTCCGTGTACGTGGAACTTCGCCGGGACCGCGGATACATCGGCCTGCTGGCCGTCGATCCCGGCCGTCAGGGGAGCGGGCTCGGACGCGCGCTGATGAACGCGGCGGAGGACTACTGCCTCAGGAACGGTGCAAGGCATGCGGACCTGCGCGTGGTGAATCTGCGCGAGGAGCTCCCCCCTTTCTACCGGCACATCGGGTACGTGGAGTGCGGAATCGAGCCGTTCTCGGAGCCGGCGGAGGCCACCCGGGCGTGCCACTTCGTGCTGATGACCAAGTTCCTCGGCTTACAGGATTCCGGGGCATCATAGCGACGTGGACACGCACATCGCACCATTCATCGTTACCGACGGGCGTCGGTTCCGGCTCCGCGCGATGGACACGGACGGCTCGCGCCGGGTCAAATTGTCGAGGGAAGAGGCCGGCCGGGCGCTCGCGGCCCGGGTCGCCGCGCTCGCCGAGCTGCAGGAAGCGCTCTACGCTGACAACCGGTGGGGCGTGCTCCTGATATTCCAGGCGATGGATGCCGCGGGCAAGGACAGCGTCATCAAGCACGTGCTCTCCGGTGTGAACCCGCAAGGCTGCCAGGTCGCATCGTTCAAAGCGCCCTCCTCCGAAGAACTCGATCACGATTTCCTCTGGCGGACGACGCTCGAGCTTCCCGAGCGCGGTCGGATCGGGGTGTTCAACCGGTCGTACTACGAGGAGGTGCTGGTCGCCCGGGTGCATCCGGAACTGCTGAAAGCCCAGAGGCTTCCTCGCGAGCTCGTCACGCCGCGCGTATGGCAGGAGCGGTTCGAGGACATTGCAGGTTTCGAGCGGCACATGGCCCGGAGCGGGTTCGTCATCCGGAAGTTCTTTCTGCACGTCTCGAAAGAGGAGCAGCGGAAGCGCTTTCTGAAGCGCCTCGATGAGCCCGGGAAGCGCTGGAAGTTCTCCATGGGCGATGTGCGCGAGCGGGACCGCTGGGGCGACTACATGAAGGCGTACGAAGAGATGGTCCGGCATACGAGCGCGCCGCATGCACCCTGGATCGTGGTGCCGGCGGACCGGAAGTGGTTGGCGCACTACGTCGTTGCGACCGCTGTCGTCGACGCTATTGCAGAGCTCGACCTGCGACTCCCGAAGCTGAGTGCGGCCCAGCGTCGCGACCTTGCTGCGGCGCGGAAGGCGCTGACGAAGCCGGACACGCGGCGCCGCTGACGCGAAATGTAATCTTCTGTCGGATTTTGTGTGCGCGGCTGCGAGCCGCGCGCCCGGCGCTCTCATAAAAATCCTGTGCAGCCGCAGGGCAGCGAACGGCGCGCGATTTGCGGATGCTCGCGCATCATTCACGGAGGACACATTGGAACAACCGTCGGAAATCGGCGCATCGATCGTGATTAAAGGCGAAGTGATCGCTCACGAGGACCTGGTGATCAGCGGCCGCGTGGAAGGTGCCATCAGCGTCGAGGGGCATGCCCTGACGGTGAAGGCGGGCGCGCACCTCGCGGCTGACGTGGAGGCGCGGGTGATCGACGTGCAGGGGCACGTCTCCGGAACGTTGTCGGCCAGCGAGCTGATCTCGCTCGGTGCGTCCGCGCGCATGGAGGGAGAGCTCAAGGCCCCCTCGCTCCGCATGCTGGACGGTGCGGTGTGGCAGGGCAAGGGAGAGACGACCGGAGCCGCACGGCCCAACGGGCTGCAGCTCGCGTCGTAGGGTGCGGTCTACTTTCGCCTGGCGAGAATCTTCTCCATCTCGTCAATCACCCGGTTCATCTTCTGCATGGTGAGCTCGAGAGGTTCGTCGGTCGTCATGTCCACCCCGGCTTCTTTCAAAAGCTCGATTGGATATGTCGACCCGCCGGCCCCCAGGAAGCTCAGATACCGGGCGGTGGCGGCCGGATCCCCGGCGAGCACTTTTTCGGAGAGTGCTGACGAGGCGGTGAAGGCGGTCGCGTACTGGAAGACGTAGTACCTGAGGTAGAAGTGCGGGATGAATGCCCATTCGTGCTGGACGTAGTCATCCACCACTGACACCCCCTTGTCGTGCCCGTAGTACTTCCGGGTGATGTCGCCGTAGAGTTTCGATAGCGCGTCGCCGGTCAGCGGCGCGCCGTTTTCGGCCATCTCGTGCATCCGGAGCTCGAATTCGGCGAACTGCGTCTGCCGGAATACCGTCCCCTTGATGCCTTCCAGGTAGCTCCCGAGCAGCGACAGCCGCTCGTCGTCGTCCGCGATCGTCCCGAGCATGTGGTCGATGAGCAGGGCCTCGTTGAAGGTGGAGGCCACTTCCGCGACGAAGATCGGGTAGCCGGCAAGCGGGTACGGCTGGGTCTTGTTCGAGAAGTACGACTGCATCGCGTGCCCGAGCTCGTGAGCCAGGGTGCTGACGTCGTTATATTTGCCGTTGTAGTTCATGAGGATGTAGGGGTGAACGTCGTACGCCCCGCCATTGGAGTACGCGCCGGATCGCTTGCCCGGGCTGGGATAGAGGTCAATCCACCGCTCCGCGAATGCGCGCTTCACGGCGGTCGCGTACTCGTCGCCGAGGGGCTTCAGCGCGGCCATCACGTGCTTCTCGGCCTCATCGGCGGGGTACGTTCGATCCGCCGACGAGACGAGCGGCGCGTACAGGTCGTAGTAGTGGAGCTCGGGGACCCCCATCATCCGCTTCCGCAGGCCGAGATAGCGGTGAAACGTCGGCAGGTGCTTGTTGACGCCGTCGACGAGGCGCTGATAGACCGTCGTCGGCACGTTGGCCGGATCGAGCGCGCTCTCCAGCGCCGTGTTGTACTTCCTGGTCTTCGCGTCAAAGACATTCGCCTGCACCTGGCCGTTCAGCGTCGCGCCGAATGTGCCGCGGAACGTTCCGAGCGAGCTGAAAAAGGCCGACATGACCTTTTCGCGATCGGCACGGTCGGGGACGGTCCGGTACAGGCTGAAGGCCGCGCTATCGAGCTTCACGCTCTTGCCATCGTTCAGTGTGACCGTTGGATACGGGAAATCGGCGTTGGACAGGATGCCGAACACGTCGGACGCGGCGCCTGCAACCACCGAGGAACCCGCGAGGATGCGTTCCTCAGCATCCGACAGCGTGTGGGCGCGGCGGCGCAGGATGTCGTCCAGGTAGAGCCGGTACACCTTCAGCCTCGGCTCGCCGGCGGTGAACGCGTCGATCGTGGCGCGGTCGATCTTCAAAATGTCCGGTTCGATGAACGCCATTTCCGCGCCGATCTTCGCCCCGATCTGCGACATCTCCTGCCGCATGCCCTGGTAGGTGCTGACGCGGGTGTCCAGGTCCGACATCATGCCGGCGTAGACGGCCAGGCGCCCGTACTCCTTGTAGACGCGGCTTCCGAGCTCGAGCGCGTCGGCGAGCTTCTGTCCGGACGTCGAGAGCGTCCCCTTGTAGGCGGCGATGGACGGGACTTGAGCGACGAGCTTCTCCTTGGCGGCGCGCCATGCCTGCTCGTCGCGGTAGATCGCGGACAGATCCCACCGGTACTGTTCGGAAACCGCGGAGCGTTCCTGCTGTTGAGCGGCCGCGCCGGCAGTGGCGAGGCTGCCGATCAGGGCAGCTGCCACCGCACGCTGGGTGACGGATGTCATGAGGAGAAGTATAGCGTCCGAGCGCGCTTCGGTCGGGTGGTCCGGAGGCGACGCTTGATCTGCCCCCCGGCAGGTGCGCGATCATGGAGGCATGTCGAACCCTATCGATCCCCGCGCCGACATCGGACACGTACACCTCAAGGTGTCTGACCTCGATCGCGCCATCGCGTTCTACGCCGGCGTGCTGGGATTCGAGCTCACACAGCGCATGGGGGCGTCGGCCGCGTTCCTGAGCGCCGGAGGGTACCACCATCACATCGGGCTGAACACATGGGAAAGCGAGGGGGGGGCTCCTCCCGCGCCGGGCACCACCGGGTTGTACCACTTTGCCATCCGCTACCCGGATCGGCCGGCGCTCGGCGAGGCGCTGCGGCGGCTGCACGACGCGGCGATTCCGCTGGACGGCGCCAGCGATCATGGCGTCAGCGAAGCGCTGTATCTGCGCGACCCGGATGGCCACGGCATCGAGCTGTATTGGGACCGTCCCCGTGCGGAGTGGCCCCGCGGCGCGGACGGATCGCTGCGGATGACGACCATGCGGCTCGATCTCGGGGCGCTGCTCGCGGCGGCGCGAGCGCCGTCGGAGGCCCGGGGCCCGGAGTCGCCGTATGCGCTGATGGCGGAGTCGAACCGGTCGCGCCTGCGCGAGCTGCGCGGGCGGCTGCTCCACCTGCACAAAGTCCTGCTCGACGACACGCGGGTGACGTACGAGATGGACCGCGGCCGCATCGGCTCGAATGCGACCCTGCTGCAGCTCGTCATCGGCGATCCGTGGTTTGCCTGGCTGCACGCGCTCTCGGAGCTCATCGTGCGAATCGATCAGACCGCGGAACCCGACTCACCGGCGACGGATGCGGACGCCGTGGCGCTCATCGACCAGGTCGAGCAGTTGCTGACGGCGTCCGAGACGGGGGAAGGCTTCCCGCGGCGCTACTACGAGGCGCTGCAGCGCCAGCCGGCCGTCGTGCTCGCCCACGCGGACGTCCGGCGCACGATCAAGGGCATGCGGTAGCGTCTCGCGAAGCCATGTCCGGCGGCGTCCGCGGGCGCTCCTGCTATGATCGCGCTCGACCGTGTCTCCCGAGATCCCGCCCGAACCGGCCACCGCCGCCGTCGTCACCGAGGCCGGCACCGCGGCTTCCGCCAACCCCGCTGCGCCGGCGCCCGTTCCTCCTGGCCGCGCGCGGAGCTTTGACCGATCCATCGTGGACGGCCCGATCCTGCCAGCCGTCTGGAAAATCGCCTGGCCGACGGTGCTGCAGAACGCCATTGGCGGCCTGCAGGGGATCGTGGACCACGCGCTGGTCGGCCACTTCGTCGGGTACACGGGGAACGCCGCGATCGGCGTGAGCTGGCAGATCTTCCTCGTCGTCATCGTCTTCATCAGCTCGCTCTTCACCGGCATGGCGGTGCTCGTCGCGAGGTTCGCGGGTGCGAATGACGTCGATCGGGTCAACCGGACGGTCTACCAGGCATTCATCACGGCCCTGGTGCTGTCGCTGGCGGTGCTTGCGCCGCTCGGGTACGCGCTCTCACCCACGCTGCTGTCGCTCGTCAATGCCACGCCGGCGGTGCGCGCCGAAGCCCTCCCGTTCCTGAGGCTGATGTTCACCGGGAGCATCGGGCTGCTGATGTTCTTCATGCTTGGCGGCGCGCTGCGGGCGGCCGGCGACGCGAGGACGCCGCTGCGGCTGGGCGTGGCGATGACGGTCCTGAATCTCGGCCTCAACGTGATCTTCATCCGCGGCGCCGGACCGATTCCCGCGTTCGGCACCGTCGGGGCGGCGATGGGGACCGTGATCGCCAGCGTCTCGGTCTCGGCCGTCGCGGTGTGGCTGCTTTGCGCCGGAAAGCTCGTCGTGCACTTTCCGCGGACCATGTCCTGGCGGCCCGACATCGTCATCATCCGGTCGCTCTTTCGATTCGGACTGCCGGCGGGCATTCAGGGAGTGGCGATGAACATCGGCGGCGTGATGCTGCTGCGGTTCATCGGATCGCTGCGCTACAGCGCCGAGGCGCAGGCCGCATATGCCGTCTGCTACGCCGAGTTGTTCTCCCTGATTACGTGGACGTCCGTCGGGCTCATGGGGGCGGCCGCGGCCGTGGCCGGGCAGAACCTCGGCGCCGGCAAGCCCGATCGCAGCGCGCATGCGGTACACATCACCGCGCGCATCGGCCTGTGCGTGGCGGCGATCATCGGGTCACTGTTCCTCCTGATTCCCGAACAGCTTCTGGGCATCTTCGGTCTGCAGGACCCGATTGTCGTCGGCATCGGACGCGAATTGCTCGGGTACCTGAGCGTGTCGGGTCTCTTCATTACCGTGGCCCTGACGTACACGGGCGGCCTGCAGGGAACGGGAGACACCCGGAGCCCGCTGTACATCACGCTGGTGTCGCAGGTGGCGCTTCCGCTGGGTGTCTGTTTTGCGCTCCAGCAGGCGGGAACACTGCAGGCCTCGGGGGTCTGGACCGCGATCCTCATCGGCCACTCGACCCGGTGCCTCCTTTCGGTGGTCCGGTTTCAGCAGGGTAAATGGCGCCACATCCGGGTGGATTGACGGGCGGCCTCGTTACAGCGGCGCACGCCCGGGCCAGGTGAGGCGTGGACCCGCTTCTTGCAGGAACGCGTGATCGGAGCAGCAACGATGAAGTGGACCCCGGGCAATCGCGGGAACATCGAGGACCTTCGCGGCCGATCCAGCGGAGGCATGCGGGGCATGCCGCTGGGGATTGGCGGCGTCGTGGTGCTGTTGCTGCTCAGCTGGTTCACCGGTGTGGACTTTTTGTCGCTCGTGGGCGGCGGAGATGGCCCGGCGCCGACCGCGAATGTCGGCACGACAGGCAGCCCCGCCTCGTCGGCCGCAGAGGAGAAGACGGTCGATTTTCTCGACGCGGTCATGGAGGATGCGCAATCGACGTGGCAGCAGCTGCTCGGCCCGCGGTATCAGCGCACACGGCTCCGGCTGTTCCGGGACGGCGTCGAGACGACGGGCTGCGGCTACGCGCAATCGGCGAGTGGGCCGTTCTACTGTCCTGGCGATCGCCACGTATACCTGGACCTGGGATTCTTCCAGGAGCTGCGCCAGCGGTTTGGCGCATCCGGTGACTTTGCGGAGGCGTACATCATCGCGCACGAGCTCGGCCATCACGTCCAGACGCTGCTGGGGATCGAGGCTCGGACGCGTCAGCAGCAGGCGCGCAGCCCCTCGGAGCGCAATGCGCTCTCGGTCGGCATGGAGTTGCAGGCGGACTGCTTCGCGGGAGTCTGGGCCCATGCGGCGGCCAGTCCCGGCCGCGCAGCCGAGCGGCGGATCGAGCTCGAGCCCGGTGATCTCGAGGAGGGCTTGCGGGCGGCGGCATCGATTGGGGACGATCGGATTCAGCGGATGTCCACCGGGAAGGTGTTTCCCGAGAAGTTCACGCACGGCACGTCGGAACAGCGCTCGGCCGCTCTCCGGCGCGGCTTCGAGAGTGGGGATCCACAGGCCTGCAGCACGCTCCAATAGCTCGTACACGATGAGGTGACCGAATGAGGTGTCAGCAACTCCTGAGGGCGGGAACTGTCACGTGCCTCCTTGCCGTCGTCCCGGGGGCCGCGGGAGCGGCGGATCGGGCGCGTGGCGATCAGGAGCGGCCGCGCGACGAGCGCAACCGGCAGGCCGTGGAGCGCGATCGCGCGGCGTCGGGGCAGATCCGCTTCGAGGGGATGGATGCGGACAACGACGGCGTGATCACGCGGGGGGAATGGAAGGGGAACGACCAGTCGTTCCGCCAGCAGGACACGAACCGCGACGGAGTGTTGTCCGGGGCGGAGCTCCGTGTGGAAGAGAACCGGATCGCCGGGATGGATGCCGACAACGACGGCGTAGTGACGCGGAGTGAATGGCGCGGGAACGAACAGTCATTCCGCGAGCAGGATACGAACCGCGACGGCGTCCTGTCTGCCGGCGAGCTCGCCCCGCGCCGTGCGGCCGCTCCGAGGGCGCAGCGTCGCGACGAGCTCGTCGCGCAATTCACCCGCGCCGATCGCGACGGGGACGGGCGCCTCCGACGGGGTGACTGGACGGCCGACATGGGGTCGTTTGCACAGGCCGATGCGAACCGCGACGGCGCCGTGACGCGGGCGGAGTTTCTCGCGCTGCGGCAAGGCGCTGCACGGAGCGGACAACTGGACTCGGCCACCGGGTCTCCGGCGGAGCTCCGGCGCGGCACACCGGCCTTCCAGGCGGGATTCGATAGAGGTCTTGCCGACGGGCGGCAGGCCGGCAAGGAGGATCGCCACGTGAACGGCGGCCAGTGGGACCTCGACGGTCAGCGGGAACTGGAGCAGGCGGATGCGGGGTACGAGCCGCGCCTTGGTGAGCGCGTCGACTACCAGGCCGGCTACCGCGGCGGGTTCCTCCGGGGGTACACGGAGGGCTTCGGCCCGCGGTAGATGATGCGCCCGGTGCGACGATTGGGGTCTGCCCCCTGTACATTCCCGGGGTCAGCCCGACGTCAGGCAAGAGTTCCAGCAGGGAGAATCGCGTGAGCACACCGACCGGGACGTTCGAAGTGATGAAGTCCGACGAGGAGTGGCGCCGGCAGCTGACGCCCGAGCAGTACCGCGTGCTCCGGGAGCATGGCACCGAGCGGGCCGGCACCTGTGCGCTGCTCCAGGAAAAGCGGCCCGGCACGTTTCATTGCGCCGGATGCCAGAACGCCTTGTTCCGCTCGGGGCCGAAGTTCGAAAGCGGCACCGGATGGCCGAGCTTCTTCGAGCCGATCGAAGGGGCGACCGCGACCACGACGGATCGCAGCCATTTCATGACGCGGACGGAAGTGCATTGCCGCCGTTGCGGCGGGCATCTCGGACATGTATTCGAGGATGGTCCGCCGCCGACGGGGCTCCGCTACTGCATCAACGGCGTGGCGCTCGCGTTCGAGCCCGGAAAGTAGGATTGGTCGAGCAGCGGCTCGGCGGTCTCCTCGGCCGCGTCCATCGCGTCGTCTCGACGCTTGCCGGCGGCGCGCGACGCCGCCACTCGCCGCTCCGCCGGCGCCTGAGCCCGATTTACGGCCACCTCCTCCATGCCCTCAGCGCCGGACGGGGCGTGCGTGCCGAGATCAACGGCGAGGCTTTTCGCCTGGACCCGCGGTTCCGCGGATTCATGCAGCCGGACTACGAGGCGGACCTCGCGCGGATGCTGCGCGCCCGCATGACCGCGGGCCAGTGCTGTCTCGACATCGGCGCACACGTGGGGATCTACGCGCTGCAGATTGCGCGGTGGACGGCACCTGGCGGCCGGTTGATCGCCTTCGAGCCGAATCCGGGAACGGCGGGAGTGCTCCGGAGGCATCTGCGGATGAACCGCCTCGATCATGCGGTCCAGGTCGAAGAGATCGCGCTCGGCGCCAGGGCGGGCACGTCGATGCTCTTCGGCGAATCCGGCAGCGGCTTGAGCCGCCTCGCGGCTCCCAACCCGGAGGCCCCTGCGGCCGCGGGTGCACGCGCGGTTGCGGTCAGCACGGTCGATGCGTATTGCCGCACGCACGCGCTGCAGCCCGACTGGCTGCTGATCGATGTGGAAGGGTTCGAGTTCGACGTACTCGCCGGCGCCACCGAGACGATCCGGGCCCGGGGCCGCTCGCTGTCGATTGTCCTGGAAATCCACCCGACCCTCTGGCCGCTCACCGGCTGGACGGCGAGCAGCGCCCATGCGCTGTTCGCGTCGCTCGGCCGCCGGCCTGTCCCGCTGGTCGGCCAGCTGAATGCGCTGGCTGATTACGGCTCCATCGAACTGACGCCCACGGCCTGACGCCCGCGCCCTTCAGTCGCGAAAGAGCGCCTTCAGCATCTCCCCGAGCGACACCGCATCCCAGCCGGAAGAGCCGGCCCAGCCCGGCGTGCGCGCAGGCGGCAGGGCAGGGCGGTTCGTGGCCGCGAGGCGCCGCTGCTCATCTTCATGCCGCCGCATCCGCTCGAGGCCTCCGCCGTGGACGAACGAGACGATCGCGTGGAGCTCCCCTGGATCGAGGAAGGTGCCGTGCCCGCGGCACACGTCGACGATGGTGCCGGAAAGCCGGGCGAAGTTGACGCGGTTCATCATTTTGCCGCAGCGCACACAGGGGCGGTACTTCACGCGTGCTTCGGGTGGTGCCGGCGAGGCCGCTGGCGGCCGATGGAGCAGCGCCGCGCGCGACTCACCGTCCGCGCAGATCTGCTCGAACGTTTGAGCGTCGACCCACACGCCGTCGCAGCGTCCGCACTCCAGCATTGCGATGGGCCCCACATCTACGCCGGAGAGCTCGTTCCTGCACGCCGGGCACTGCCCCGTTGACGATGTCTCGTCGCCGCGCGCCGGGCGAGCCCCGCAGCGCGGGCAGTACGCCATCCCCTCGAACATCGCCGCGAAGCACCCCGGACACGTCACCGCGGCAAGCCGCGCGCGGCAATACGCGCACCGTGGCACGTCCGGGTCCGACGGGGCGCCGCAATTGGGGCAGTGGAGCGATTCCGCGCCGGACGGCATTCGCGCACGTTATCAAAAAATGCACCTGGCGAGGCGAGCCTCGCTAGAATACGGTATCGGCCGTGGCGCGACCGCCAGCCATCCCCCGGCACACTGGAGCGACGACATATGGGCATCATGGACTTCATCAAGGGTGAGCTGATCGAGATCATCGAGTGGACCGATGACTCGAGGGACACGCTCTCGTACCGCTTTCCTGACGAGGACAAAGCGATCAAGAACGGCGCGCAGCTGATCGTCCGCGAGTCGCAGCAGGTGCAGTTCGTCTATCTCGGCGAATTCGGCGACACGTTCGGCCCCGGCAAGCACACGCTCACGACCGACAACATTCCGATCCTGACGCGGCTGAAGTCGTGGAAATACGGCTTCAATTCCCCCTTCAAGGCGGACGTCTACTACGTCACCACGCGGCTGTTCACCGGCAACAAGTGGGGCACGGCCAATCCCATCATGATGCGCGACGAGGACCTCGGGATCGTGCGCGCCCGCGCCTTCGGCACGTTCGACTTCAGGGTCACGGACCCCAGGCTGTTCCTGAAGGAAGTCGCCGGTTCGGATCAGAACTTCCGGCTCGACGAGTTCGCCGACACGATGCGCTCGCGGATCGTCAGCATCTTCGCCGACGCGCTCGCATCGGCAAAGGTGCCGGTCTTCGACGTGGCGAGCCGGTACGGTGAGCTCGGGGAAGCGCTCCTGCCGCTCATCAACCCCGTCGTGGCCGCCAAATACGGGCTGCAGATCGCGAGCTTCGTCATCGAAAACGTGTCCGTGCCGCCAGAGGTGGAGCAGGCCATTGACAAGCGCTCGAGCATGGCGGCGGTCGGAAACCTGAACGACTACGTCAAGTTCCAGATGGCACAGGGGATGGAAAAAGGAGGCGGCGCCGGCGGGATGGCAACGGAGCTGGCCGTCGGCCTGTCGATCGCGCAGCAGATCATGCAGCAGCAGGGGCTGCCCGGCGCGGTTGCGCCGGCCGCGCGCGGAGCCGCCGCATCCCTGGCCGCAGGGGTGCCGGACCTCCTTGCGCCCGCGGACGTGGCCAAGGCGCTGGGCGTCCCCGAAGGGGACGTGATGACGATCATCGAGTCCGGCGAGCTCGCGGCGAAGAAAATCGGCTCTTCGTACCGAATCAAGCGGAGCGCACTCGACGAATACCTGGCCAGGTGACCGCTCGGTAGCCACCCATGGCCGACATCGCCGCTCTTGAGAAGCATGCGTGCGCGGCGTGCGGTGCGCAGGCCGTGTGGAACCCGTCGAAGCAGCTCCTGGTGTGTCCGTTTTGCGGCACCTCGACCCCTTTTACGCTGGATCCCGCGTCTGGCGCGCTCGTCGAGAACGATCTCGCCCGGGCGCTCCGTGAGCTGCCCGACGAAGCGCGGGGGTGGCTCACCGAGAAGCGCACGGTCCAGTGCCAGAGCTGCAAGGCGGTCTCGGTGTTCGACCCGGAGCGCGTCGGGCAGAACTGCAACTTCTGTGGTTCTCCCGCGCTCGTCGACTACCACGCGATCAAGGCTCCCATCCGCCCGCAGGGAGTGCTGCCCTTCAAGGTCTCGGAAGCGCAGGTTCGTGAGCAGATCCGACGGTGGTACGCAAGCAAATGGCTCGCCCCGGGCAAGCTCAAGCGGAGGGCGCTCGTCGATCGGGTCCGCGGCGTCTACATCCCCTACTGGACGTTCGATGCCCACGCTGTCTGCCCGTGGAGCGCGGACGCCGGACACTACTACTACACGTCGGAAACCTACAGGGACAGCAAGGGGCACACGCGTACGCGCCAGGTCCGCCACGTCCGCTGGGAGCCCGCCTCGGGGGAGATCCGCCATTTCTTCGACGACGAGCCTGTGCCGGGTACGCAGGGTGTGTCGCACGACCTGCTGAAGGAAATAGAACCGTTCGCCACGTCCGAGCTCGTGCCCTACGACACCGCCTTCCTCTCCGGGTTCGTGGTCGAGCACTACCAGATCGTGCTGCTGAAGGCCGCCGAGAACTCGCAGGCCTCGATGTCGCGGCAGCTGTTCGAGATGGCGGCGGGCGACATCCCCGGAGACACCCACCGGAATCTCGAGATCCGGCCGGTCTTTTCAGGCCAGACGTTCAAGCACATACTAGTACCCGTGTGGCTGCTCTCGTACCTGTATGGCACGAAGAGCTATCAGGTGGTGGTGAACGGATACAGCGGTCGCATGGCCGGGCAGTATCCCAAGAGCGCCTGGAAGATCGCGCTGCTGGTGCTGCTCGCCATTGTCGCGTTCCTGATTGTGATGATGCTGAGCGCCGAGGGCTGACGGCTCGAGCCGCTGACGCGAAGCGTTGAGAGCACGAAGCGGGAGGCGGGAAACGTGGATTCGGAGGATCACGTGTTCGAGAAGAAGGAAAAGACGATGCGCGTTCCGGCGGCGCACCACGTGAACGGCGCGCGACTGGAGCCCCCGTTCCCCCCCGGGCTCGAGCGTGCGCTTTTCGGGCTTGGATGTTTCTGGGGCGCGGAAAAGAAATTCTGGGAGCTGCCGGGTGTGTATACGACCGCTGTCGGATATGCGGCGGGAGACACTCCGAATCCCACGTATCGCGAAGTGTGCAGCGGTGCGACCGGGCACTCCGAAGTGGTTCTGGTCGTATTCGACCCGAAGAAGATCACCTACCCGGAGCTTGCGAGGGTCTTCTGGGAGAGTCACGACCCGACGCAGGGCATGCGCCAGGGAAACGACGTCGGCACGCAGTACCGATCGGGCATCTACTACGTCGACGAAGCGCAGCGCCAGATCGCGGAGCGTTCGCGCGACGCCTTTCAGCAGGAGCTGACCAGGGCCGGCTACGGCCGGATTACCACCGAGATTCTGCCGGCGCCAGAGTTCTACTACGCCGAGGAGTATCACCAGCAGTATCTGTCGAAGAACCCGGCTGGCTACTGCGGGCTCGGCGGTACGGGCGTGTCCTGTCCTGCTGGCATCGAGGTCGGGTGAGCCTCCGCTACCTGACCTGCGTGCTCACCTGCTCGCCGTCGATGAACACGCCGACCACGTGCGAGGTGTATTCGAAGGGGTCGCCGTCGTAGAGCACGAGGTCCGCGTCCTTGCCCGCCTCGAGGGAACCGACCCGCTTGTCTACGCCGAGCAGCCTGGCGGCGCCGATGGTGACTGCCGCCAGGGCCTCGTCGAACGACAGCCCCCGCGCGGCGGCAACGCCCGCCTCGAACAGCAGCACCCGCGTCTTGGGCACGTAGCCCTCGAATCCACTCTGCAGGGCGATGGGAATGCCCGCCCGGCGCAGAATGGACGCGGCTTCCTGCGTCAGGTTCTCGGCCTCGCCGGCCGATCGGTACATCGTCGGATGGACGATCACCGGCACGCCCGCCGCCTTGATCTCGTCGACCAGCAAGTGCGCTTCCGCGGCGCCGTCCAGGACGACACGGATGTCGAACTCCTTCGCGAGCCGGAGGGCCGCCAGGATGTCCACGGATCGGTGCGCTGTGATCATGAGCGGCAGCTGCTTTCGAATCACGCGGGCGAGCGTTTCCTGCCGAAGGTCGCGGGCAGGCCGCTTGTCTTCAGGGCCCTCCACCTTCGACGCGTAATCCGCGGCTTTGACGAGCTCGGCGCGGAGCATCGCGACCCCCTTCGATCGCGTGCCCGGCGGCTTGCCCTGACTGCCAAACGCCGCTTCGCCGAGCGTCGCCGCGACCATCGCGTCGGGCACGAGGATGGCCGTCGAGCGCAGCGGATACACCGGCTTGACCACCATCGTCTGCCCCGAGATGAGCGCGCCAGGGCCGTGGCCGGTCTGCATGGTCGTGACGCCGAGCTCACGGACCCACTCGACGAGCTTGTCCTCGGGGTTGTACGCGTCCACGGCGCGCAGCTCGGGCTGCATGGGTGCGGAGGACTCCACCTGGTCCTGGTCGTGCGGCTGATTCAGATATCCGGAAACGCCGACGACGGTGTGGGCGTCGACGAGCCCGGGTGTGACGACCTTCGCCCGGATTTCACGATAGCCGTCCGGCACCTGGACGGACGCTGCGGGGCCGACGCGTTCGATCTTGCCGCCGCGGATCAGGACCACGCCGTCGGTGATCGCGGGTCCAGCCATCGTGTGCACGGTCTCCCCCCGGACGGCGACCTGCGCGTGCACCGCTCGGGACATGACCATGACGGCGACGGCGAACGCGCACGCCACCCCGATCCGGGATCCGCGTCCGGCGATCATCGACCCTCCTCGTGCGTGTGGAGCGTTTCGTTGCGTGACGCGCCGTATCCTCCGACCGCGACGAGCCGGTCCGCGGGAACGGCGCGGTCGAAGACCTTCGCGCCTTCGATCCAGGTCTGTTCCACGTGTGTGTAGACGCTGAACGGATCGCCTGACAGCACGAGAAAGTCGGCGTCCTTGCCGGGTTCGAGCGAGCCGACGCGGGTATCGAGCTTCAGCATGCGCGCGCCGGCCATGGTGAGGGCGTACAGCGCGTGCTCGCGCGACATGCCCGCCCGCACGGCCAGCGCAGCCGATCGCAGGAAGAAGCGCGAATCGGTGATGTAGTCGTCGGTGTGGAAGCCCGTCAGCGCGCCAGCCTTCTGCAGCACCGGTGCCGTCGTCATCGAGAGATCCACCGCTTCGAGCTTGCCGCCGGGGGCATCGAGGACGATGACCGATGCCGGGGCTCCTGACGCGGCGATCTCGTCCGCCACCTTCCAGCCTTCCGAGACGTGCTGCAGCACGGGCGTGAATCCGAACTCCTTCCCAAGTCGAAGCGCCGTCAGGATGTCGTCGTGCCGGTGCGTGTGGAAGTGAACCGTCCGGGTGCCGGCCAGCACTTCGGACAGCGCCTCCATTCCGAGGTCGCGCGTGGGGCGCTTGGCCGGATCATCGCCTGCCTTCTCGACCTTGTCGCGGTATGCCTGCGCCTTGATGAACAGGTCTCTGGCCATCGACGCCGACCGCGCACGGGTGCTCGGGAACGAGCCACCTTGCGGACGCAGAGGGTTGGTGCCATTGGCCATCTTGATGCCCCCGGCGATGCGACCGTCGGGCAGCGTGATCAGCAGGCCGTCGATGCTCCTGGCGCCCCGCAGCTTCAGATAGAGTGTCTGCCCGCTCAGCAGGTGGCCCGATCCGGGCATCACGTTCACCGTCGTGATGCCCCCGGCGACGGCCCGCCGCAAACCCGAGTGGCGCGCGTCGAACGAATCGAGCAGGCGCACCTCCGGGTGGAGCGCGGCCGATGCGTCGCCACCGCCACCGCCGCCGATGTGGCTGTGCGTGTCGACCAGCCCCGGCATGATCGTCTTGCCGCGCGCGTCGATGCGCACGGCGTTTGCCGGTATGCCGGCGCCCGCACCGACACTGACGATCCTTCCCTGATGCACCACCAGGGTGCCTTCGGCGACGTTCGATCCGTCCACCGCGACGATGCGGGCGTTGACGAAGGCGTGTGGCTGCTCCTGCGCCAGCAGGTGCCCTGGCGGCGCCAGCAATCCGAGCGCAAGGAGCGCCGTGAGACCGACTCGTGACATGAATGTCTCCTCCCGAAACATCAAAAAGCCTGGCGGCGGAGCGAGCGTCATTGTACGCGACACGTTGCGCGTTGCTCACCATTCGTATCGAATAGAGATGTGGCGACCTCAGTCCTCTTCTCACCGCTGACGATCCGCGGCCTCACCTTTCGCAACCGGATCGTCGTATCCCCGATGTGCCAGTACTCGAGCGTCGACGGGTATGCCACTGACTGGCATCTCGTCCACCTCGGGAGCCGCGCCATCGGGGGAGCGGCAGCGGTGCTGACCGAGGCATCCGCGGTGCTGCCCGAAGGGCGCATCAGCCCCGACGACCTCGGCATCTGGAAAGACGACCATATCGAGCCGCTGGCGCGCGTGTTTCGCTTCGTCGAGCAGCACGGCGCCATTCCCGGCATGCAGCTGGCCCACGCCGGGCGCAAGGCCAGCACCAGCGCGCCGTGGAAGGGAGGCAAGCCGCTTCCGGTTTCCGCCGGAGGCTGGCAGCCGATTTCCGCCCCGAGCGCGGTCGCCTTCGACAATGGATACCAGGAGCCGGAAGCGCTCGACCCGCAGGGCATTGCGCGCATTGTCGGAGCCTTCGCGCAGGCGGCCGGACGCGCCGTGGCGGCGGGGAGCCGCATCATCGAACTGCATGCCGCACACGGGTACCTGCTGCACGAATTTCTCTCGCCGTTGAGCAACCGGCGCGGCGACGGTTATGGTGGGACGTTCGAGAATCGCACTCGAATCGTGCGGGAGGCCGTGGAGGCGGTGCGCCGCGTGCTGCCGGACCGTGATGCGCTGTTCGTGCGGATCTCAGGCACCGACTGGGCTGAGGGGGGGTGGACCGCGGACGACTCCGTGGCGCTCGCGCGCCAGTTGAGGCCGCTCGGGGCGGACGTGTGTGACTGCTCGTCGGGCGGCCTGGTTCCTCACGCCCGGATCCCTGTGGGAGCGGGTTATCAGGTGCCGTTCGCGGAGCGCATCAGGCGCGAGACGGGCATGCCGACCGCGGCCGTGGGGCTCATCACCACCCCGGAGCAGGCAGAACAGATCGTCCGCAGCGGCCAGGCGGACTTGATCGTCATGGCGCGGGAGCTTCTGCGCGATCCCTACTGGCCGCTCCACGCGGCCTCCCGCCTGCGACAGGAAGCTCCAGTTCCGCCGCAGTATATGAGAGCGTTCTAGACAGCTTCCAGCTCCAGCGCCCGACTTCCACCAGCTTCCCGCGGCTCTGGCGACCATGTCAGTGCTGGCGCCCGGCGGACTGAAATCCCCGATCCCCGATCCCCGATCCCCGATCTCGCTCATTCATACCTGAGCGCCTGCATGGGATGGACGCGCGAGGCGCGATACGCGGGGACGTAGCCGGCGCCGAACGCGATGGCGGTGAGCAGGACGATTGACCCGGCCATCACTGCCGGGTCGTAGCCCTTCAGCTCGAACAGCAGCGCCTCCGCGGCGCGCCCGAGGAAGTAGGCGCCTGCGAGACCGAGGACGCCGCCGACGAGCGTCATCCAGCCGACCTGTTTCAGGATCATCCCCCGGACCCGCGGCCCGTCCGCGCCGAGAGCCATCCGCAGCCCGATCTCCCGCGTGCGCTGCGACACCGTGTAAGCGAGGACGCCGTACAGTCCGATGGCGGCCAGGAGCGTGGCGAGCAGCGCGAACGCGGCTGCGAGCGTGCTGATCATCCGGTCCATGAAGACGTTGTCGCGCACCTGCTGGGGCATCGTCTTCAGATCCTCCACCGGCAGCGTGGGGTCGAGCCTGGCCAGAACGCCCGGAAGGCTACGGAGAAGCTGCCCGGGATCCCCCGACGTGCGCACGTAGAAGCTGAGCGAGCCCACGGTGTTCTCGGACTGCCGGTACGGCCGGAAGAACAACGGGGGCACGGCCTGCTTGACGTCGCTGTACTTCGCGTTCTGCACGACACCGACGATCTCCGTGTCGAGTGCATCCCGCTTCTCACCCGTCCCGATGCGCTTTCCGACGGCGTTGCGCCCGAGATTGAACTTCTTCGTGAACGCCTCGTTGACGATCGCCACCTTCGGGGCCGTCGCGGAATCCGCAGCCGTGAACTCCCGGCCCGCCATCAGCGGCACACCCAGCGTCCGGAAGTACCCGGGGCTGATCTGGTTGAACCGGGCATTCGAGTCCGTATCCGGATCGCGCTTGAATCCCTCGACCGACACATCGTTCCCCCAATTGTTGCCCGCGAGCAGCGGCACCGACGCGGCGGCAACACCGGTCACGCCCGGCAGCCCACTCACCTCCTGCTGGGTACGGTCGTAAAGCGTCATCAACCTGGCCCTGTCGTATCCGTTCAGGACGGGCGAGATGCCGAAGGTCACCACGTTGTCGATCTTCACGCCGAGCTCCGCCCGGCTCACGTTCACGAGGCTCTTGACGAACAGGCCGGCGGCCACGAGCAGCGCCATCGAGAGCGCAATCTGTGCGGTCACGAGAGAGGTCCGGAACCGCGCGGCTGCGCGCGCGCCGGAGGGCTGCCCGGCCTGCGCCTTGATCGCGGTCACCAGGTCCGGCTTCGTGCTGTGGAGAGCGGGAAACAATCCGAAGATCAATCCCGTGGCAAACGATAGCGCCATCGCGAACAGCACGACGCTCCGCTGGAGCTCGAAGACCAGCGTCCCGGTGACCTCCGGCGGCAGCAGCGACGCGATGAGCCCGAGGGTCCACCGCGCCACGACGAGGCCCGCGAGGCCGCCAAGGACGGCGAGCACGCACGATTCGGTCAGGAGCTGCGCGACGAGGTGCCGGCGGCTTGCGCCGAGCGACAGCCTCACGGCCATCTCGGTGGCGCGTCCGGCGCCGCGCGCGAGCAGGAGATTAGCGATGTTCGCGCAGGCAATGATCAGGACGATCCCGGTGATGCCCATCAGGAGCAGCATCGGCACCCGCGCCTGCGTGTGTACATCGCTCTGCCCGCGCGCGTCCGCCTCGAGCACGAGCGGCTTCGCCTTGAAGCGCCCCATCGTCGCGTCGCTCATGCCTTGCTGCAGCGGCGATTCGACGTCGCTCACGATAGGTTTGTAGAGCCCGTTCATCGCCGCGCGTGCCTGCTCGACGGGGGTGTTCGGCTTGAGGCGCGCGAACAGGTATGCCCAGTAGCTCCTGCGATTGTCGAACCCCTTCCACCCGGGGGACATCAGCCCGCGCATGGAGATCGGCACGAAGACTTTCGGTTCGCTGCCCAGGGTCGTTCCGCTGAAGCCGGGCGGTCCCACGCCGACAATCGTCAGCGCCTGGCCGTTGACGACGATCGTGTCGTTGAGGACGGCGGGGTTTGCGCCGAGCCGCGTGGTCCAGTACGTGTGACTGAGGACCGTGACGAAGTGCGCCCCGAGGGTCCGGTCGTCCTCCGGCCCGAGCAGGCGTCCGAGCGCCGGCTGGATCCCCAGGACCGGGAAATACGATCCCGACACCAGCATCCCGCCGCCGTTGATCGTCTGCCCGCGGTACGCGAGATTGACGCCGAAGCCGACGTGCGCCGCGATTCCGGTAAACACTGTCTGCTGTCGTTCGAGGTCCCTGAACATCGGATAGCTGAACACGGCCTCACAATCGCCTGCCTGTCCGCACGACTGCGAGCCCGGCTTGGGGCCGGGAGCCGACAGGTTGACCAGCTCGCCGGCGCGGGGAACCGGCAGCTGACGCAGCAATGTCTGGTTGAAGAGAGAAAAGATGGCGGCATTGGCGCCGATGCCCAGCGCCAGCGAGATGATGGCGACGACGCTGACGAACGGGCTTTTGATGAGGCGGCGGAAGGCGAGTTTCAGATGCACACAGCTCCCTTCGAATGGAATCGCGGTAGCTGTGACGTAGTGAGGGAAGAAATAGTTTACTTCTGCGCGATCCCCGATCCCCGATCCCGAAATCCTCCTAGAACCGCGGGATTTCTATCTTCTCTCCTCCCTTGAGCGCGGACTCGTGCGCACAAATGCCCACCATCGTCCAGTTGACGGAGGTTTCGGCGTCGGGCATCGCGGGCCGCTCTCCGGCACACGCGAGCAGGAAATTATGGACGAGATGCGGGTGCGAACCGCCGTGTCCGCCTCCCTGCAGAAACGACAGGTGGTCGGCGTCCTGAATGGCGGCAGGCTGGGTGAAGCGCTGGATCGGCTCCGGCAGCAGCCGTGCGTAGTCGGGGACCTTCACCCGCTCCGGGATCTCGGCTTCGGAGAGCGGGCGCGCGGGCGTGCTCCGCGTGTGGATCACGGGATCCTCGTGCTCGACCTGCTGCCACTCGAACGATTTCTTCGAGCCGTACGCATCGAAGCTCTCGCGGTACTGCCGCGCGGTTGCGAAAAGGCTGCGTGTCACTTCCGCGCAGACGCCCGAATCCCGCAGCTTGAATGTCGCGGTTTCGACAGCGAAGGGGCTTCCATACCGGGCAGCCAGCGCGTCGTCGATCCGGCCCGAACCGTGGCAGACGACGTGTTCGGCGTGCCTCCCCAGCAGCGCAAGGCACGGGCTGACGCAGTGCGTCGCGTAGTGCATCGGCGGAAACCCCTCCCAGTAGGCGGGCCAGCCTTCCATGTCCTGCTGGTGACTGCCGCGCAGGAACTGCACGCGCCCGAGCTCTCCCCTGTCGTGCAGCTCCTTGACGAAGAGGTATTCGCGGCTGTAGACCACCGTCTCCATCATCATGTAGACCTTGCCGCTGCGGCGCTGCCACTCGACGATCTGCCGGCACTCGTCGATGGTCGTGGCCGCCGGGACGGTGCTCGCGACGTGCTTGCCCGCCTTGAGCGCGGCGATCGACTGTGGCGCATGGTCGGCGATGGGCGAGTTGATGTGCACGGCATCCACGTTCGGGTCGGCGAGCACCGCGTCGTAGTCCGTATAGCGCACGCCGATTCCGAACCGGTCACCGGTGGCGTCGAGCTCCGTGCGGTCGCGCCGGCAGATGGCGTACATCTCCGCATTTGGGTGGTTCTGATAGATGGGGAT
The DNA here is from genome assembly GCA_030857365.1 of Acidobacteriota bacterium. Taxonomy (GTDB): domain Bacteria; phylum Acidobacteriota; class Vicinamibacteria; order Vicinamibacterales; family 2-12-FULL-66-21; genus JALZOC01. Next base: position 1,674 of record JALZOC010000001.1, on the reverse strand, counting down.
GAACTCGGCGCCGAAGCCAAGTCCGACGATGGCGACACGCGTCTTCCTGTCAGCGGCCATGCGGAACAATCCTGTGAGCAGGCTCGAGTGTGGAGGGCCCGGGCAACAGCCTGCGCGTTGTAGCACGCCCGCCGGGAGCCCGTCAAACCATGGTATTCAGCGCGAGAGGCCACGGCGCCCGCAACGTACTACGATGGGTTGATGGTCTACGGCAATCACAAGGCGATGACGGCCGAGCAGGAGCAGGCGCTCGTGGCGTTTGTCGAGAGCGGCCATGGCCTGGTGGCCCTGCACTCTGCCTCGGACGCGTTCACGAGCTCGGACAAGTACCTGTCGCTCATTGGCGGACAGATGCAGCGCCACGGCAGCGGCGAGTTCACCGCGGCCATCCTGCAGCCGCGCCATCCCGTGATGCAGGGAGTGGAGCCGTTCGCCACGTGGGATGAAACGTACGTGCACACGCGACACAATCCCGTCGACCGCACGGTCCTGATGGAGCGGGTGGACGCGCAGGGCCGCGAGCCGTGGACCTGGGTCCGCACGCAGGGGAAGGGGCGCGTCTTCTACACGGCCTACGGACACGACGAGCGCACGTGGACGAAGCCGGGCTTCCAGACGCTCGTCAACAACGCCGTGCTGTGGGCTGTGGACGAGGGGGCGCGGCGCGCGTGGCAGACGCTCGAGATGCCCTCGGTGACCTATCTCGACGGCTTCAACGTCCCGAACTACGAAGCCCGCGATCCCGCGCCGAAATACCAGCTGCCATTCACGCCCGAGGACTCCCAGCGCTTCATGCAGACGCCCGCCGAGTTCGAGGTGAAGCTCTTTGCGAGCGAGCCCGACATCATCAAGCCGATCACGATGGCATTCGACGAGCGCGGCAGGCTGCCCGCGACGGCTGGAACCTGATTTCGAGCGCTGAAGAGTGGTTCGCACCGGTCGCGTCCATGGTCGGCCCGGACGGTGCGGTCTGGATGGCCGACTGGTACAACTTCATCGCGCAGCACAACCCCACGCCACCGGGGTATAGCGTCGGCAAGGGCGCCGCGTACGAAACCTCGATGCGGGATCATCAGCGCGGCCGCGTGTACCGCATTGTCTACAAAGCGCGTGGACGGCGCCGCCGCTTCGGCGAGCCAGGCCATTCTGGCAGCTGGCTTGTTGAAAGATCCCGATCTGCAGACCCGGCTTGCGGCGATCCTGGCGCTTGCCGACGTGCCCTCCTCTGCCGAGATCGGACGGGCGCTCTACGCGGAAAGCCAGGTCTCTCCGAACTTCAGCGACAAGTGGCTGAGCCGCGCGCTCTACATCGCCGCCATGCGGCATCAGGCCGGCTTCACGGCCGCCTATCACGCGGATCGCAACAGGCTGCCCTACACCGCGCTGCCCGTCGCCCTGCGGCTCGGGAGCATCAAGCCCGACTGGCGTACGCCGCCGGCGCCGGAGCTCGCGGGTGAGTGGAAGGCGATGCAGGTCCCGGGTAACTGGGAGTCCCGGGGGCTCCCGGACTTCGACGGTGTGGTCTGGTTCACGCGAACGGTTGACTGGCCGGCGGGCCCGGCGCCAGCCGGGTTGACGCTCGGATCGGTGCGCAATTCAGCGGAAGTCTGGGTGAACGGCGTGTCGGTCACGGCGGCGCCGTTCGTCCCACCCGCCGCAGCGGCGGCGCCGGGC
>JALZOC010000483.1 GCA_030857365.1 Acidobacteriota bacterium | reverse complement strand
CCTCCTCGAGCTGCCCGGTCGGCGCCGCGTCGCACAGCTGGTGAGATCCTTCGCGGAAGAATCCCGCCCGACCGCGGTGAACGTGCAGGCGCGCCCGCATCCGGTATCCGCGTTCCGGCGAGGCCGCGACGGGCACCGGGGAGGCAAGGGGCACGCGGCCAATCCGCGTGAACGCATCGGCAATCACCTCTGACTTGAGGGCAATCTGCGTGTCGTACGCGATGTGCGCGTACACGCAGCCGCCGCAGGACGGATCGAACGCGGTGGCGCGCCGGTGCGGCGACGCGTCGAGGATCTCCTGCGACGAGGCGAACGCCAGCCGCTTCTCCACCCGCTCGACATGTGCTCTGACGCGCTCCCCGGGAATCGCGCCGGCGACGAGCACGACCTGCCCCTCGTGCCGGGCAATCATCCGGCCCCCGGCGGCAGGCTTCTCAATCAGCAGTTCGACGAGCGCACCCGCGGACAGGCTCACGGCACGGCTCCGGACGGAGGGCAGAACTTCATCATTCGTAGGCAATCACGGGAACGCCGAGCGTCTCACGCACCAGCCGCTCGAACGCCGCGGCAGCGGCCCGGGAGCGGACGTCCGGCGGGAGCCGGGACCCGAACGCGGCAAGCTCCTCTTCCGCTTCGTGCCGCAACGCCGCCGCCGCGTCGGCCGCGATCGCGCCGATCGACGCCTCGATCACCCGTCGATCGATCCGGGCAAGGTCCTCGATGATTCGCGCGCGCGCGTCCCCCCGCGCCTGTCGCGCCTGCGGGGCCATCGCCTCGAGGTCGCGCACGGCCTCATCGATCACGCTGTCGAGCACCACCGGGCGGTGGGGACCTGACCGGAGCGTCGTGAGCCGCGCGACCGCGCGCTCGATGTGCGAGGCCAGTGCTGGCTTCCGGGCCGGCGGCTCGGCGGGTGCGTCTGCAGCCGCTCCACTGCCCGGCACGCCCACCGCACGGCGCCACGCATCGAAGAGCTCCAGGATGTCCGCCTCGCAGAACTCGATCCTGATGGGCCGCCTCCGCGGCCCCTTCCTGTAGTACCGCTCGCAATACCGATCGATTCCGCGAAAGACGACCTTCAAGGGAACGCCCTGCACGGCCCAGCCGCAGACCTGTTCGAACGCCGGACCCACGATGCGGACGAGGTGCCCTTCATTTTTCCGGCACAAGTAAGTTTCGATTTCGCGGCAGTACTCGGCAGTGTCCATGCGCTACGACGTGGAGTCCGCTCTCCTGTCCATGTTGCGGGACCAGATGAGCCGCAGCCCCTGGAGCGTCAGATCCGGATCGACGCGCTGAATCGCCGCGCTTTCCCCCGCGATGATCGTGGCCATCCCTCCAGTCGCGATGCAGGCCGCGCTCTCCCCCTTCTCCAGTTCCTGCCGCATCCGCGCGACGAGGCCGTCCACCATCGCGACGTACCCGAAGAACAGGCCGGACTGCATCGACGTGACGGTCGTTCGGCCAATGACGGCCGGCGGCTTGCGCACGTCCACGCGCGGCAGGCGGGCGGCGCGCTGAAACAGCGCGTCGGCGGAAATGCCGATGCCCGGGCAGATGACCCCGCCGATGTAATCGCCGGACGGCGAAATCGCGTCGAACGTGGTCGCGGTGCCGAAATCCACGACGATCACCGGCGTGCGGGTGGCGCGCCCGTACGCCTCATAGGCGGCGACCGCGTTGACAACCCGATCGGCCCCGACATCGGACGCGGGCGAGTACAGCACCGGCATCCCGGTGTTGCTGCCGGGATCGACGGTCAGAGGAGCCCGGCCGAAGAAGCGCTCCCCCATCTCCTCCATCGTACGCGTCAGCGGCGGGACCACCGAAGACAGGATGATGCCCCCGACGCGCTCGATGGGAATGCCGCTCCGCGCGAACAGATGCGTCACCAGGATCCCGACCTCGTCGGCGGTGCGCTCGCGCATGGTGGCGAGGCGCCAGCTCTCGGCGAGCCGGTCCCCGTCGAACACGCCGAGCACGATATTCGTGTTACCCACGTCGATGGCTAGAAGCATCTTGTCTCTCTGCGCTCATTCCCAGCGCAGCTCCCCAGAAATGATCCGTTCCACCCGGGCACCTACCCTCACGAGCAGGGCACCGTCGTCGGAAATGCCGGCCGCGGTTCCTGAAATCTGTCCCTGCGCGGTCTCCCACCGGACGGCGGTACCCTGCGCCGACGGCGCAAGCTCTCGCCAGCGCGCCAGCAGCCGCCCGGCGTTGCCCGCCGCGAGCTCGGCCGTCAGCGCGGCGAGCGCCGCAAGCGTTTCGGCGAGCACCGGTCCGCTCTCCGGCGCACGCCCGAGCTCCGCCTCGATTGACGTGGCCGCATCGCCGAGCTCTGGCGGATAGGCCGCGGGCCGCAAATTGATCCCCAAGCCCAGCACGATGTGCTGGAGGCCGTCGGCACTGCTCGACGCCTCCGCGAGGATACCGGCCAGCTTTCGCCGGCGCACGGGTGTGCCCGCCTCCACGATGACGTCGTTGGGCCACTTGATGTGCACCGGCAGGCCCGTCGCCGCCCGGATGCCGTCGGCTACCGCGACACCCCCCGCCAGCGTCAGCAACGGCGCCGCGGCGGCACTGCGGCACACGACCGAGACATACAGGCCTGCCCCTGGGGGCGAAAACCATCGTCGTCCGAATCGGCCGCGCCCGGCCGTCTGGGCCGATGCCACGACCGTGGTCCCCTCCGGCGCCCCGCGCTCGGCCAGCGCTGCGGCGACATCGTTGGTGGACCCGGTTTCGTGAAAAAAGTAGATCGGATCGCCAAACGGACCTCGCCGCGACTTCGTGGCCTGAAGCGCCGCGGCCATGTCGCGCGGGAGTGGCTCAGACACCTGCCTGCGCAACGGGCCTGACGCGGTCCGGCTCGAGCTCGAAGCTGAGATCCGCCGCCGGCGCGGAGTGTGTCAGCGCGCCTACGGACACGTAGTCGGCACCGGTCCGGGCCAGCTCTGGAATCCGGTCCAGCGTGACGCCTCCAGACAGTTCGACCTTTGCGCGCCCGCCGATGCGCCGCACCCCCTCGCGAATGTCCTCGATCGACAGATTGTCGAGAAGAATCACGTCCGCTCCCGCGGCGATGGCATCGTCCACCTGGGCGAGGCTCTGCGCCTCGATTTCGATCGCCATCTCCTGCCGCGCCGCCTTCATCCGACGCACGGCGGATGCCACCCCACCACCCAGCCGTATGTGGTTGTCCTTGATCAGGATCCCGTCGTCGAGCCCGCCGCGATGGTTCGTGCCGCCGCCGGCGCGCACCGCGTACTTCTCGAGAGCCCTGAGCGTCGGCGTGGTCTTTCTCGTGTCCAGGATCGTGATGGTGCCGCCCGAGGCGTCGACGAACCTCCGCGTCAGGGTGGCGATGCCGGAGAGACGCTGGAGGAAGTTCAACGCCGTTCGCTCG
>JALZOC010000482.1 GCA_030857365.1 Acidobacteriota bacterium | reverse complement strand
GGCCACGCGGGCGTGGACCCCTACACCACCGCCGTGTCGGACGTATACCAGGACCTTTTCCACGAGGGCAGCTACGTCGGCAAGGGCATCTACGACGTGGACGCTTTCGAGGCCGCGCTCGCCAATCGGGTCCCCGAGAACACGCTTCTCAGCCACGACCTGTTCGAGGGGTTCTACGCCCGCGCGGGCCTCTGCACCGACATCCAGCTGGTGGACGACTACCCCGAGCAGTACCTCCAGTTTGCGGCTCGCCAGCACCGGTGGGTGCGTGGCGACTGGCAGATCGTGCGGTGGCTGTGGCGGACGGTGCCCGACGGCGCCAGGCGCGCCGTCCCGAACGCACTGCCGGCGATCGCGCGCTGGAAGATCCTGGATAACCTCAGACGAAGCCTGCTCGCCCCCGCGCTGATGGTGCTGCTCGCGGCGGGCTGGACAATTCTGCCGGGTTCTCCCCTGCTCTGGACGGTGCTCGCGGTGATGGTTCTTGCGTTCCCGGCCTACATCCAGGTGGGCCGCTCGCTGTCGAGCCGCGTGCGTGGCGTGCCGCTGCGCGAGCACATCATCGCGGAGCGCGCCAACGTCCATACGAGCGCGCGCCAGTCGCTGCTCTCGACGACCTTCCTTGCCCACCAGAGCTATGTCATGGGCAATGCGGTGCTGCGGACGATCTGGCGCCTCGTGGTGAGCCGGCGGCGTTTACTCGAGTGGGTGTCCGCCGAGCAGGTCGCCCGGGCTGATCCGTCTCCGGGCCAGGTCGCCCGGCGCATGTGGGCCGGACCCGCGGGAGCGATCGGGATGGCGGTCATCGTCGGCGCCGTGTCTCCCGCGCGCCTCGCGCTGGCGCTCCCGATTCTCGCGCTCTGGCTCGCGTCGCCGGCGATTGCGTATGCGATGGGACGGCCGCTCGCGCACAGGCGGCAGACGCCGGGGCCGCAGGATCGCGCCGCGCTGAGAGCAATTGCGCGCAAGACCTGGCGGTTCTTCGAGGACTTCCTCGGACCCGAGGACCACTGGCTGATCCCGGACAACCTCCAGGAAGATCGGAAGGAGCGCGTCGCGCACCGGACGTCGCCGACGAATATCGGCCTGCAGCTGATGTCGACGCTGTCGGCGTTCGACTTAGGATATCTGAGCTTCTCCGGGGTCGTCAACCGGCTCGATCCGATGTTTGCGACCCTGCTCGGGCTGCCGCGGTACCGCGGGCACTTCTACAACTGGTACGACACGCGGACACTGGCGCCGCTGCTGCCCGCCTACATCTCCACCGTGGACAGCGGCAATCTCGCCGGGTACCTGCTGACGGTCAAGAACGGCCTCGAGGCTCTCATCGAGGACGCCCCAATCATCGACGAGCGGGCCCTTGCCGGGATCGAGGACGAGGTGGCGCTCCTGGAGGACGCGCTGGCCGGGATGGCGAGCAGCCGGAAGACCGCGCCGGCGCGCGCGCTCGGACGCGAGCTGGCGCTTCTGCGTACCTCGCTTGCGGAGAGGCCCGGAACGCTCTCGCAGTGGCACACACTCCTGGCCGGGCTGGAGCGGCGCATCGGCGCGCTCGGTCCGCATCTGCAGCAGCTCACGTTCGCCCCGTCGGAGGCGGCGTTCGCAGACGACGCGCGACACTGGCTCGAGCGGATTTCGGTAGCGGCCGCCGACCGTGCCGCCGATCTCGAGAGGCTCGTGCCTTTCGGGGCCATGGGCGCCGCCGGGGTGCCCTGGATCGGCGGGTCGGAGAAGATTCCGAGTGTCGGCTCGCTCGTCCGCTGGTGCGCGGAAGCGTCGGCCGATCTCGCCAGCCGCGAGGGCATGGGCGCACAACGCGATCTCATCGCGGGCGCCGAGACTTACGGGCAGGAGCTCATCGACAGGGCGACGCGCCTGGCATATCTGGCTGACGACTTCGTCGAAGAAACCGAGTTCGGTTTCCTGTTCAACACGACCCGCCAGCTGTTCTCGATCGGCTACGCCGTCGGGGAGGCCAGGCTGGACGCGTCCTACTACGACACGCTGGCTTCCGAGGCGCGGCTCGCAAGCTTCGTGGCGATTGCGACCGGCCAGGTTCCGCACGAACACTGGTTCAAGCTGGGCCGCGCGCTCACTCCCACGGGCGGGGCGCGCGCGCTGCTGTCGTGGAGCGCCTCGATGTTCGAGTACCTCATGCCGCTGCTCGTCATGCGGGGGTATCCCGGCACGCTCCTCAGCGAAACCTATCGCGCCGTGGTGGACCGCCAGCAGCAATACGGCGACCAGCGCGGAGTGCCGTGGGGAATCTCCGAGTCCGCGTACAACGCGCAGGACCTCCAGGGCAATTATCAGTACCGCGCATTCGGCGTCCCGGGCCTCGGGCTCAAGCGCGGCCTCGCCGATGACCTCGTCGTGGCGCCCTACGCCAGCATCCTCGCTGCGCCGGTGGTGCCGCTCGACGTCCTGCGCAACCTGGAGCGTCTCGCGGCGCTCGGGCTCGCGGGCCGGTACGGCTTCTACGAAGCGGTCGACTACACGCCCGAGAGGAATCCTGAAGGCGTGCACGGCGCCGTGCTGCCGACGTACATGGCGCATCACCAGGGCATGAGCCTCGTGGCTCTCGACAACGCGCTGCACGACGCACCGATGCAGCAACGCTTCCACAGAGACCCGCGCGTGCAGGCCGCCGACCTGCTGCTGCAGGAGCGCATCCCTCATCTCGTGCCGCTCGTCAAGCCGCCCATGGAAATTGTTGCGCATGCGCATGCCCCGGGAACGGCGGAGACGCCAACCGCCAGAACGTACCTGACGCCCCACACGGTGAGCCCCAGGACCCATCTTCTGTCGAACGGCTCGTACACGGTGATGGTCACCAACGCTGGCGGGGGATACAGCCGCCGCCAGCAGGTGGCCCTGACCCGATGGCGCGAGGACGTGACCGGAGACCGCTGGGGCAGCTTCTGCTACGTACGGGACCTCGAGTCGGGGGATGTCTGGTCGACGACGTACCAGCCCACACGCCGCCAGCCCGAGAAATACGACGTGACCTTCGCGCCGGACCGTGCGGGGTGGCGGCGTCTCGACGCCGGCATCGAGCTCGCGACGGAGCTCGTCGTGTCGCCCGAGGACGACGCAGAGCTGCGCCGAATCACGATCACGAACCACAGCACTCGCACGCGCCACCTCGATCTCACGAGCTACGCCGAGGTCGTGCTGGCGCCCGGCGATGCGGATCTGGCCCATCCCGCATTCAGCAATCTTTTCGTCGAGACGCGCAGCGTACCGGATCGCGACGCGCTGATCTGCGTCCGGCGTCCGCGGTCCGGGACCGAGCGTCTCTTTCTCGTGCACGTGCTGAGCGGCCGCGCGCCGGGGGGGGCGGCGGCCGAGCACGAAACCGACCGCGCACGGTTCATCGGCCGTGGGGGCACGCTCGCGGACCCCGTGGCG
>JALZOC010000481.1 GCA_030857365.1 Acidobacteriota bacterium | reverse complement strand
CGGCACCAATCCGCAAAACACGTTTGCTGTGTGATCATATCACACGCTACCTCAACCTTCCTTTTCTGCTTCGGTACTCGCGCCAGTCGTGAGTACCAGCATCTCGCGGAACAAATCGTCGTTCCGTAGGCACGACATCAGCAACACGATCGCACAACAGATCGCATAGACAATCGCTGGCGACTAGAGCGCAGGGGCCACACCCGTTCCCATCCCGAACACGGCCGTTAAGCCCTGCAGCGCCGATGGTACTCCGTCCGAGAGGGCGCGGGAGAGTAGGCCGTCGCCGGCACCTCGTTGGACCGCTCGCGCGGTCCGATCGCGAAGCCCCTGAGGTCCCAACCGGACCTCAGGGGCTTCGTCGTTCACTGTGGTACCAACGCACCCGCGGCACGCGACTCGCCCCACTTGCGTCCCCCATGACCGAACCTGAACCGCCTGCAACCCCACTCGCGACCCGCGCAGGGATCGTCACTGTTACCGGCAAGCCAAACGCCGGCAAGTCGACGCTCCTCAATCGTCTGGTCGGCCAGAAGTTGAGTATCACGAGCGCGAAGCCACAGTCGACCCGAGACCGCATCGTTGGCATTTACACCCGCGACGCGGTGCAGATGGTCATCTTCGACACGCCGGGTTTACTCATTCCGACGTACGAACTCCAAACGGCCATGCGACGCACCGCGCTCCAGGCCCTCGACGATGCCGACGTGATCGTCTACGTCGCGGACGCCACCGAGGGAATGCCGGCGCAGCTGATGGAGGCTGCGGCGCTCGAGCATCCCCCCCGCGCACCCGTGCTTCTCGTGTTGAATAAGAGCGATGCGCTCAAACGCAGTCAGCGTACAGCGTTACGACTCGCAGTTCCCGAAGCGCTTCTTATCTCATCGCACACCGGGGACGGCGTCGCGGAACTCGTTACCGCAATCGGCGCGGCACTTCCGCCGAGCCCGTACCTCTACCCGGAAGATGAGGTGAGCACCCAGTCGATGCGCTTCTTCGTCGCGGAGCTTGTGCGCGAGACGGCGCTCGAGCAGCTCAACGAGGAGGTACCCTACAGCATCGCATGCGAGGTGGAGGAGTTCCGGGAAGATCGAGAACCGGTGTACATTCGGGCGGTGGTCTACACCGAACGCGAGAGCCAGAAGCGCATCCTCATCGGCGAGGGGGGAACGCGCATCCGCGACATCGGCCGTGCCTCGCGACTCAAGGTCGAGAAGCTGGTCGGAGCACCGGTGTACCTCGACCTTTGGGTAAAGGTGCTTCCAAATTGGCGCCGCAACATGCGCGACTTGCGTCGATTCGGATACAAGATTCCAGGAGCCACCGAACCGTGAGCGTACTACCCCAGCTTCTTGCCATCCTCGTCTGCCCGCGCTGCCACGGCGAGCTGGAATACCGGGAGACCGACCCGAGCCTGGTCTGCCCGGCGTGCCGGCTTCGGTACCCGATCCGCGGCGACATCCCGATCATGCTCGTGGACGAGGCAACGCCCCTCGAGCCGCGCTAGCCGCTCTTGTTACATCGTATTCGGGTGTAGCGTCCTCTGTGGTGCCGTCTCTGCTGCTCCGGGGAATCACCCCATCGCTCCGCGTCCCACGCCGCGGCCGCCCGCACGGGTGCGAGTCGGCCGCTACCCGGTGCCACTGATGTACAACGCATCCGCCATCACGAGACAGCCGCGGCCGGCGCTCCGCCGCACCGTGGCGGGAGGGTCGTGATGTCTGCGGATCTCGCGGCGCCCGCATCATCGCTCGCCGCGTCGCCTGAACGCGTCTTCCCGCCGTTGCGCGCACCCAGCAGCGCCGTGGTGGCGCACGCCGTCGTTCCCGCGGCACTCCCGGCGACGGTGCTCAGCTGGCTCGCCGCCACCGAGCTGCGTCTCGAGTGGGTCGCGTCGTCGGATGCCGTACTCGCGGCGGCCGTCCGTGGTCGCCCACGGCTCACTCTCCTCGACTCGCGCGGCGACCTTGCGGCCGCGCTCGTCGTACTGGAGCGGCTCAAGCGCGACGCCTTCACAGGGGTGATCCCCACGGTCGCGATCGTCGCCGGAAATGCCCCCACCGATGTCGCCGCGGCGTTCGCCGCCGGTGCCGACGAGGTACTCGCCGAAGGAATGACGTCCGAGCTCGAGTCCCACGCCCGGCTCACCGCCCTCCTTGCACGATCCGACCGCGACGTCTCGGTGCACCCATCGACGCGGTTGCCGGGGGCGCCGGGAATCGAAGCGGAGTACGCGCGCCGCATCGCGTCAGGCGAGCGGTTCGGCGTGTGCTACGTCGACCTCGATCACTTCAAGGAGTTCAACGACCGATATAGCTACCGAGCGGGGGACGGCGTCATCTGTCTGCTGGCGACGATTCTGCATGACATCGTAAACGGGCTCTGTGGCGATCAGGGATTCGTCGGGCACATCGGTGGCGACGACTTCATTTGCATCGTTCCCGCGGACCACGCCGCGCCGGTGTGTGACGCGATCGTGGACCTCTTCGACACGCTGATCCCGTATCAGTACTCCACGCCCGACCGCACAACCGGTTACTACTTCGGCAAGGACCGGCGCGGGCAGTTGCACCGCGTCCCGCTCATGACGGTGTCCATCGGGGTCGTGACGAATGGCCGACGCGAATTCACGCACCCTGCCCAGATCAGCGAACTAGCCACGGAAATGAAGAGCTACGCGAAGACGTTCTCGGGGTCGATCTACGTGGTGGACCGCCGCCACGATGCCAGCGCCGAGGCGGCAGCCGACGCTGCGGCGGCAGCGGACCGCGCGGCGATGGAGGCACGATGAACGTCGCCTGCCCGGAGTGTGGGTCCGTCTTTCGCGTCGACCCGGCGAAAATACCCGAGGGTGGTGTGCGCGCCCGATGCTCGATTTGCGGCGGAATCATCCCGCTCGCACGCGAGTCGGCGGGCGACAGCCTGGCCGCTGTTGGCGCTGCTCCGAGCCCGGCGGCGGATTACCAGGCCGAGGCGCTGGGGATCGGGGATCGTGATGATGCCGGGATGGCCGCCGCGACCGGCGACGACCCCTCGCGGCTCACCGCTGGAACTGGAGCGGCATTGCCGTCGATCGAGCAAGACGATTCGCTCGACCGCGATTCGGAATTCAAGGGCGACCGCGACGCGGCGCCGGGTGAGACGGTGTCGGTGGGCGCGGGGCCGGGCGGCGACGAGCCACCGTTCGGGGTGACGGAGAGTGCCACCTCGGCGGGCGGCGGCAACCCGTCGACGCCAGCAGGGCGGCGGCCGATCAATCCGTTTCTGAACAATGATCCGGGGATGAAAGCCAAGCGACTCGCACGCGCCCTCGTCTCCGACATGATCACGTACCAGCCGCAGAAGCGTGAAGAGGGACTGCGCAACGGCACTCTCAAGCAGCTGTTCCGCGAGGAGATCAAGAAGAGCTACG
>JALZOC010000480.1 GCA_030857365.1 Acidobacteriota bacterium | reverse complement strand
ATCCGGCTGGCGTTCCGGCGATTCGTGAATCTCGTTCCGCGGCGCGGCCTCCTGCTGCTCGGCGCCGACAACGCGGACGCCCTCGCGCTGAAGCCGCACGCACGGTGCCGGGTCGAGACGTTCGGGCTGTCGGACGGATGCGACTGGCAGGCGCACGACCTCCGCGTCTCCGAGACGACGACGGCCTTTGGTGTGCGGCGCAACAGGTCATCCATCGGGAACTTCGAACTGCCGCTCCTTGGCGCCTATAACGTGCGCAACGCCCTTGCCGCGATTGCCGTGGGGGCCGCCGCGGGTCTGCATACGGAAACACTGGTCGAGGGGCTGCGGAAATTTCGCGGCGTCCGCCGTCGGCTGCAGCACCGCGGCACCGCCTCCGGCGTGGCGGTGTATGACGACTTCGCCCACCACCCGACAGCCATTGGCGAGACTCTCGAGGGGATCCGTTCGGCCTATCCAGACCGCCGGATCTGGGCCCTCTTCGAGCCCCGCTCCGCGACGTCCTGCCGGCGAATCTTCCAGGCGGATTTCGCGCGGGCGCTGGCAAAGGCAGATCGCGTGATCCTCCCCCCGGTATTCCGCTCGAGCCTCCCGGAGGGAGAACGCCTGTCGGCAGAGCAGCTGATCGAGGACCTGCGCGTGGCCGGCGTGGACGCCCGCTATATTCCCCACACGGCCGACATCGTGCGCGCGGTGGCGAAGGACGCGCGGAGCGGCGACCTCGTGATTGTCATGTCCAACGGCGGCTTCGACGACATCCACAGAAAGCTCCTGGCGGCGCTGGAGGCACGCCCGCCGCACTAGGATGACGACCCTTCGCATCGTGCCGGCCGGCGACGCCGCGATGCTGATAGAGCTGCCCGCCCGGATCGATCCCGCAACGAACGCCCGCGTTGTCGCCCTGGCCCGCGCACTGTCCGACCGGTACGCGTCGCTGCTGCGGGACGTCGTCGTGGGATATTGCTCCGTCACGCTGTACTTCGATCCGCTGCTCGTCGAGCACGCGTGGCTCGAGGCGCAGGTTCGACGTGTGGACGAGACCTTGCCCGGGAGCGTACCTGCGGAGGGCCGGCTCGTCCACGTACCCGTCTGCTACGGCGGCGAATGCGGACCCGACCTCGCAGATGTGGCCGCCTCGGTGCGCCTCTCCGAGGCCGAAGTCGTCGCCATGCATGCGAGCGTGACGTACCGGGTCTACATGATGGGGTTCGTTCCCGGCTTTGCCTACATGGCGAGCGTCCATCCGCGCCTCTCTCTCCCGCGCAGATCGACGCCGCGAGATCGGGTGCCGGCCGGCAGCGTCGCCATTGCCGCGGGCCAGACGGCTGTCTACCCGATCGACACGCCCGGCGGCTGGCACCTCATCGGGCGCACGTCAATTACGATATACGAGCCTGCGCACGCAGACCCCTTCCTGCTGCACCCCGGCGACCAAGTCAGGTTCCATGCCGTCGATCGAGCCGCCTTCGATCCGGAGCCACGATGACGTCGGCCCTGCACGTGCTGAAACCCGGGATGCTGACGACGGTTCAGGATCTCGGACGATGGGGGCGGCAGGGGAGTGGAGTTCCGGTAGCGGGCCCCATGGATGCGTACTCTCATCGCCTCGCGAACAGATTGGCCGGTAATCCGGACGGAGCCGCTGCGCTCGAAGTGACGATCACGGGTCCGGAGCTCCAGGCGCGCGGCGACACTCTGTGTGCGGTCGCCGGGGCGGGGTTCAGCGTCGAGGTGGATGGGATTCGCGTGGATACCGGGGCCTGCTTCGAAGTGCTGGACGCGCAGACCGTCCGTTTTGGTGAGCGCCATCACGGGGCACGGGCAACCCTGGCGGTTCGTGGCGGCATTGACGTTCCGGCGACGCTCGGGAGCCGCTCCACGAGTGTGGTGGCACGCATGGGACCGTTCGGGGGCCGCGCGCTCCTCAAGGGGGATGTGCTGCCCGTTGGTGCACAGGCAGGAGCTCACCATCGGCCCGGCGCGCCGTTGCAGCTTCCCACCGGGGGCGGACGCGTGCGGGTGCTGCTCGGGCCCCACGACCGGCTGTTCACTCCCGGTGCCGTCGGGGCGTTGCTCGCCGGTCGATTCATAGTGACGCTCCAGTCCAACCGCATGGGGTACCGGCTGTCGGGCGCCGCACTCCCCGCGCCCGAGGGAGGCGAAATGCTGTCGGCGGGGACTCCCTTCGGGTCGCTGCAGGTGCCCGCGTCGGGACAGCCGATTCTCCTGATGGCGGATCGGCAGACGACTGGAGGCTACCCGAGAATCGCCACGGTGATTCTGGCAGACCTGCCGCTCGCTGGACAGCTTGCGCCTGGAGACTGGATCGAGTTTGCGGCGTGCACGCACGGGGAGGCGGTCGATGCGTTGAAGCGGCGGGAAGCGGCTCTTGGCGGAGCGGCGGAATGACGCGGCTCGAGAGGCGCCTGCTCGAGGCGTTCGGCGCCGACCGGGTTCGACGGGATGTGCCGCTGGCGCCGCTGACGACGTTCAAGGTCGGAGGGGCAGCTCAGTGGCTTGTGAATCTCCACGCCGCGGAGGACGTCCGCCGTGCGGTGGAGATTGCGCGCGAAGCGGGCCTCCCCGTCATCCCGCTTGGCGGCGGGTCGAACGTCCTCGTCGCCGATAAAGGCGTCGCCGCGCTGGTCGTCCGGCTCCACGGCGGCGAGATCGAAGCCACCGACCCGTCGCATGTGCGGGTCGATGCCGGTCTGACGATCAACGGGCTGGTCCGCTGGGCGGTGAACAGGGGAGTTGCGGGTCCGGAGGCGTGGGCCGGCACCCCTGGGACGATCGGCGGGGCTGTCTTTGGCAACGCGCACTTTCGCGGAAGGCTGTTCAGCGAGCTCATCGATCGCGTGCGTCTCGTCGGGCCGGAGGGGAGAATCGTCGATGTTCCGGCAGCCGAGATGGACTTCGCATATGACTTCAGCCGTCTCTACCGAACGCGCGAAATCGTGCTCTCCGCCGATCTGCGGACATCCGCCGGCGATCCCGCCGCTCTTCGTGCCGTCGCCCGCGAATCGCTCGCATTTCGCAAGCGGACCCAGCCCCTCGACGCGCCGAGTGCCGGCTGCATTTTTCAGAACCCCGGGCCCCCCACGGATTTGATCCCCGAGGGGATTCCTCCGTCGGCTGGCGCGCTCGTGGACCGCGCCGGGCTGAAGGGCGCACGCGAAGGCCGCGCCCTGGTCTCTCCCACACACGCCAACTTCATCGTCAACGAGGGAGGCGCCTCCGCCGCCGACATCAGGGCGCTCATCGAGCGATGCAAGGCTGGCGTTCACGCCCGGTTCGGAGTGACGCTCCGGGAGGAAATCGTTTATCTGGGGTGGTGAACAACTCGACTCGGGACTCGGGATTGGGGATCGGGGATCGGGTTCAAGGTTCGGGGTTCGCGTTTCACGAGAGAG
>JALZOC010000479.1 GCA_030857365.1 Acidobacteriota bacterium | reverse complement strand
GCCCGCCAGTCCCCGCGAGCTCGGCGTATTTCGAACGCCGAACTCCAGCACGTTCCCCCCGCGCGACTTGAGCGTGCTCTCGCCGCAGCGCGCTGCCGTGCGCGGGAGCTTTGCCGTGGTTCCGTGGAACTCGGATGGCGCGCGGGTCATCGACCTGGCGGCCGGTGCCCCGCGGGAAATTGCGGCGTTCGTGCCTCCGGACGTCGCCGACCCCACGGGCGTGCTGCCGGCAAAAGCCTACGTGGTGAGTGTGGCCCTCCTGACCGTTCCTGGCCGTGCGACGGCGTCGCGGGAGTATGTGGCGATCAGCGATGTGAACTCGGGGCTTTACGTACTGGAGGCGCCCTGGCCGGCGGAGCGACCCGCGGCCAGAATCCGCAAGTGAACTCGCTGCCCTCTAAAACACCTGCCCGATTTCGCCAAGCATCGCCTTCCGGATGAGCGGCAGCGGGAGCGGCCCGAGCTTGATGAACGTGTCGTGGAAGCCCTGGAGCGAGTACTGCGCGCCCATCTTTGCCTTGTAGTCTTCGCGCAGCTTCAGGATCATCAGCTTCCCCATCGTGTAATACCCGTACGTCGCGTCCGAGGTGCCGCGCCTGGTCTCGGAGCGTGCCATCGGGGCGGGCTGATAGCCCTCCTTGATGAAGAACTCCTCGGCCTCGCTCACGGACATTCCCCGCGTGTGCATGCGGATCCCGACGATGAAGCGCGCGTTTCGAAGCAGCGCGTCCTGGAGCTGCGCGAGCCGGTAGCGCGGGTCGTCGGCATGGAACCCTTCGTCGATGACCATCTGCTCCGCATAGTGCGCCCACCCCTCGGAATTGCTCGCGGCCCCGAACACCTTGCGGACGTCGGACGGGAAGTCTCGCGCATACAGGAACTGCAGGTAGTGCCCGGGCCAGACTTCGTGCACCGACACATTGGTGATGAGCGCGTAGTACCACTGGCGCATGAACTCGCTCGTCTCACGCGCCGACCACCTGGGATCGGGCAGCGTCATGCTGTAGTACGCCTCGTCGGCCACCGTCTCGAACGGGCCAGGGATGTCCATCGACGCCGTCGTCGTGGCGCGCAGGAACGGGGGCGTTTCCTCGACGCGCGCCGGGGCGGCCTTCGGAATCGTGACGATGCGATGGTCCGTCATGAAACGCCCGATCGCGTCGAGCTCCGCCTGCGTCGTCTCGAGCAGCTTGTCCGGCGGCGGATGGTTCGTTTCGACCGCGCTCAGGACCTCGCGCGGAGTCCGCCGTGGATCGATCCGTTTGGCCGTTTCGGCAAACGCGGCCTGGTTCTTCCGGAGATCGCGTTGGGCGGCCGCCAGCAACTCGTCGAGCGGCACTTCGATCATCTCGTCGGCGGCAAGCTTCCTGCGGTACGTCTCCTCCCCGAACGCGAAGTTCCCGTTCGACCGTTTCAGGAGATCGTCCTGCAGCCACTTCTTGTAGTCGGCCAGCGCGGCGATCACGGCGTCGTTGGCCGCCCGGAATTCGCGCAGCAGCGCCTTGTCCGTCACGGCGGCGAAGGCCTGCGGAACGGCAGTCTCGAAAAATTCCCGGTTCCCGTCGAGCTGATCGATGGCGATCTGCGTGTAGATGCGCGGCGGGTTTTCCAGGTTCTTCCTGGCCTCCAGGAGCGCAGCGGGCATTGCCGCTTCGCGCGCAATCAGGTTGCGCAGCCGCTCCTCGGGCGGAGCGAATGCGCGCTTGATCATGATGTAAGCGGTGGAGGTCAGCCCGCTGCTGTACGTGTCGGCGTTCCGGG
Source organism: Acidobacteriota bacterium (assembly GCA_030857365.1). Taxonomy (GTDB): domain Bacteria; phylum Acidobacteriota; class Vicinamibacteria; order Vicinamibacterales; family 2-12-FULL-66-21; genus JALZOC01. Next base: position 1,657 of record JALZOC010000479.1, on the reverse strand, counting down.
CCCAGGGACGGACGACCTCGAGCGTGAGCAGCCGGGCATCCATGGCACGCAGCAGCTGCTCGCGATCCAGCTGGTTGACGGGGCCGAGCGCGGCGGGATCAATCGCGCGCACCCGCTCCCGGAACCGGCGGATCGTCGCCGCCGCGTCCGTCACGGCCTGCCGGGAGTAGTCCTCGAGCTGGTGGTCGTACTTGTGAATTCCCAGGTAGGTCGCCTGCGTGGGCTGGCGGCGGAACAGATCCTCGAGGTAGTCGCGAGCGACCGCGGCAAACGCCTCGTCCTTCGATTCGCGGGGGGTCCCGGTCGTAGTCTGCTCCCCTCGACACGCCGGAAAAAAGAGCGCCAGCATCAGCGCCAGGACGAGTCGTGGAGAGCACGCGGGCATGAAACATCCTATACCGTTCGCCCCCGCACCTTTGGCGCGGTGCGCGCCGATTCTGCGCGACGGGCCGCGGTATCCGCTCTCGAGCAACGGGCGCTGAAGGGCTCTCGAAAAGGACACACCGGGAATGCGCGGACGGCGCGGATTCTGCGATGTCCACGCCCGTCCGCGCGATTTCCGGCGCGAATCGCGCCGGCACGCGGCTGGCACTCCAACGGCGGTGGACACTACACTGGAGGTTCGATGGCGGTCGACAAGCTGCGTTCCGAGATGCGGATGGCATTCGACGGCGTGAACGCGCGATTCGGGCAGATTCAGGCCCGGTTCAACGCGATGGAGGCGCGATTCGACACGCTGGAAAAGCGTCTCATCGCGGCCGAGGAACGAGTGGCGGAAGAGGGCGAGGCCATCCGGCGCCACGTCGACATCGTCGCGGAAGAGTTCAAGCACTATCGCCAGGTGCTCTCGATGGAGGAGGCAGCCGCCAGGAGGGACGAACGCCTGTCGGCCGCGGCGGGGGCGTGAGCGTTTCGGCCCGGAGCGCCGGAGCCCGCGTCGTCTTCGGCGGCGGGGTCGCTGCATGAAGCCCTGGCAGCTTCTGGGGGAGGCGCGAACACCGGACGGCGTGGCCCTCACGCTCACCCGCCACGATCGCGAATACGTGATCATGGCCGATGGCCGAAGCCTCATGTCGAGCCGCATGCACGGATCGGAGGAGGCGCTGGCGAGATTCGCCCTTCAGGGGCTGCGCCTTCCGGGCGCGTGCGTACTCGTCGGGGGTCTCGGCATGGGCTTCACGCTCCGTGCAACGCTCGATCTGCTTCCCGGCGACGCGAGCGTGGTCGTCGCCGAGCTCGTCCCCGCCATCGTCGAATGGAACCGGGGCCCGCTCGGACCGCTCGCGGGGCACCCGCTGAAGGATCCGCGGGTGCGTCTCGAGCTGGAAGACGTCGGAAATCTCCTGCACGCGAGTGCGGCCGGGTTCGAGGCGATTCTGCTGGACACCGACAACGGTCCGGATGCGTTTACGGCCGCGACGAACGCGCGGCTGTACGGGGATTCCGGTTTGTCCGCGGCACGCCAGGCGCTCAAGCCGGGGGGCGTGCTGGCCGTCTGGTCCGCGTGGGAGAACCGGAGATTCGAACAGCGGCTGCGTTATGCCGGCTTCACCGTGGCCGTCGAGCGTGTCCGCGGCCGCCTCGAGCGCGGCGGACCGAAGCATACGATTTTTATCGCAACCCGAACCTGAACCCCGAACCTGAACAACCTGAACCC
>JALZOC010000478.1 GCA_030857365.1 Acidobacteriota bacterium | reverse complement strand
GAGTAGAACAGCAGGCGCGTCCGACACCGCGCTCGATTGCGCAGCAGCAGGAGCATCGGCAGCGCGGCCGCGCACGCATAGCTCGGAAACAGAAAATCGACACCGTCGACGGCGGCCCGGAAGCGGTGCACGGCGCCCGTCGGGTCAACCGGCGATCCGCGCGAGCCGAGAATCTCGTCGAGCCAACGCGGCGCCGAGACGACGCGCAAATCCGTCAGCGGCGCGGCGTGGACCTCGAAAGGGTGCGTGAGCGTCGATGTGTCCGGGCGAACCGGGCGCAGCAGGCGGATCATCGACCTAGCAGCAGTCGTCGCGACTCGGCCCGGCTCTGGTCGAGTCGGATCACGTCGCTCGTGCCGGCTGAGACGGAACCTCGAGCCGCGCCGCGAACGGGAAGGTGGCTTGTCATGTCACGCCTCCTCGCGCAATGCCTCGGTCGGCTGAATGCGAAGCGCCCGTCGCGTCGGGACGATGCATGCGAGTGCACAGCACAGGATCGTCGACAGCGCGTAGACCGCCGTCATGCCGAGAGCATCGAGATGCACCTCTGACAGGTCGTCGTTGGCGAGACCGAACCCCAAGATGGCACCGACGCCAATGCCCAGCGCAACCTGAACGAGTGGGCGTTTGAAGACGGTAGTCAGGACCTGCAGCGGCTGCGCGCCGAGCGCGACGCGTACGCCGATCTCCCGCGTCCGCTTGGCGACGGCGAAGGCCGTCACCGCATACACACCGGCGAGCGACAGCATCAGCGTCACACCCGTGAAGCTGACCAGGAGCTCGAAAAAGAACCACATTCCTTGGGAATCGGGATCCCCCAGACGGGGCAGCGGTTTCGGATCGATCACGCGTAGCGCGGGATCGGTCGCCTGCGCAAGCTCGCGGAGACGCACCGTAAAACGCTGCGGATCGCCGCGAACGTGAATGGCGACTCGAAGCGGCCCCATCTCACGCGGCAGCGTCGTCTGATAGATGCGGGTACGGCCGTAATTGGTCCCATTGTCGCTTACGCCGAGATCGGGCACGACACCGACGATCTCATACCACGACTCGGCGGTGGGTTCGCGAGTTGATGAGAAGCGAAACCGGCGGCCAATTGGATTACTTCCGCCCAGTACCTGATCGACGAAACCCTCGTTCACGAGCACGACACGCGTCCGCTGTTCCGCGTCGGCCGTCGTCAACGCCCGGCCGCGGATCACGGGTGCACCGACCACGTCGAAGAATCGCGGATCGACGGACACGACCTTGGCGTCGTAGCAACCCACACAGCCTTCACGTTGCTCAGCGGCCGGACCCGAGTCCATCTTGATCGCGCGCCAATTACTGGTAGTCAACTGCGGCATTTGATCGGCATACGTGACGTCCAGCACGCCCGGGTCCTGTCGGAGCCGGTCGGCGAGCGCGCGGAAGCGTGCTTCGAGCCGCACCGCACGCACGGCCGGCACCGTGTCTCCACTCGCCGCGACGCCGTCAAAGCGATCCATTTCGAGCGTGGCCGTGAGAAATGCTTCGGCCGGGAATCCTGCGGGCGTGTCTCGCAGGACGTCCGCTCCCACGCCGAGCAGCGGGAGCGGAAGCATCGTCGTAAGCGCAATCTGCGCGACAATGACCACGGTCCACACGCCGCCGAACTGCAACCCGCCACCGCCGCTTGACGCGGCTCGGAGCCTGCCACCAGCACTACCCGATGTCACTTTGACCGCGGGAACGAAGCCGGCGATCACCGCCGCGAACAGCGTCAGCCCAACGGCATAAAGAATCGTCGTCGGCGAAAGCGAAGTGTCGATCCAGAACGGCAACGGACCCGTTTGCCCTTCGATCATCGTCCAGGTCCGCGCGAGCACGAGGCGCGCAACCATGAGACCGACCACCGCGCCGACGGCGCAGAGCAGGAGCGCCTCGGCAAAGAGTTGCATGATGAGGCGCCGACGGCTGGCGCCGAGTGCGGCGCGAACGAGGAGCTCCCGCTCTCGACTGACGGCGCGGGCGAACAACAACATGGCGACGTTGCCGCACAAGAGCGCGGCCAACAGCACGAGGAACACGTTGATCGACGCCAGCACCAACGCCGCCGCTTCTGGCAGATCACTGACCGCGTCGGGCAGCGAGAGGACTTGCAGGCGCACGTTCTTGTGCGTCTCCGGAAACATCGTCGCGGCTCGGGCGCCGATCGCCGCCGCCTGGGCGGTCGCCTCCTCGCGCGAACGGCCCGGCGCCACCCGCCCGAAGACGTACCGCAGGCTCGGCGACGCCTCGGGAAGCCGCTCGAGGTGCATCGGCCGCCAGACTTCGTTCCGCTGTGGGAATCCGTAGCCGCGCGGCATCACGCCGACGATCGTGACGGGCGTGCCGCTGATGCGAATGACGCGGCCGACGGCGTCTGCCGCCCCGTCCAGCTTGTTCTTCCAGAAGTCGTATCCGACCACCACGACCTCTTCCGCGCCGCCCCGCTCGTCGCCTTCCAGCAGGGTGCGTCCCATCAACGCCGGAACGCGCGTCAGCGCGAAGGTCGACGCGGTCACGTTGGCGACGGTCTCCGGCTGGCCGGGGCCGGCGCCGACGGCGACGCTGCGTTCCTCCACCTCGACGGCGCCGAGATCGGTGATCGTGCTGAGACCGTCGCGCCACAGCTCGTAATCGCGGCGCGATGCGGGGGCCGCCGCATGGTCGGCGACGTTCCAGTTCCGCAATGCGACGATCGCGTTGCCGTCCGGAAGCGGAATCGTCGGCCAGAGCGCCTGTCGCGCGATCTCGAACCCGACGGTGCCGACGGCGATCGCGAACGCTACGGCAATCGTTGCGATCACGGTGAGCGCAGGATGCTTGACCAGCATGCGACCGCCGAGCTTCAGGTCGAGCGTCAGCCCGCCGAGCCACCGCAGCCCCCGCGCGTCCCGGCCCGCCTCCCTGTACTTCTCGGTTCCGCCGAAGGAGATCGCGGCCTGCCGGCGCGCCTCGGCCTCATCCAGCCCCCGCTCGCGCATGAGGCGGTCGGCCCCCATCTCCACGTGGAAGCGCATCTCCTCGTCCATCTCCGCCCAGAGCTGGTCGGGTCTCCGCAGCCCACGCCAGAACGACCGCACCCGCGCGAACAGAGTCTTCATGCTCAGATCTCCTGCGGTGTGGTGCGCAGCGCCAGCGCGATGGCATCCGCCAGCCGGTTCCAGCTCGCGACTTCCTCGCCGAGACGCGCGCGACCGGCGGGGGTGAGGCGGTAGAACTTGGCGCGGCGGTTGTTCTCGGAGACCCCCCACTCGCTCTCGATGAGCCCCTGGTGCTCCAGCCGGTAGAGCGCCGGATAGAGCGCCCCCTGCTGGATCTGCAGCGCACCGCCCGAGATCTGCTCGATGCGCAGCAGTACGCCGTACCCATGCAGCCGCCCCAGGGAAACGGACTTCAGGATCAGCAGGGCGAGGGTGCCG
>JALZOC010000477.1 GCA_030857365.1 Acidobacteriota bacterium | reverse complement strand
CTAGCTCTCCATGTGGCCGGGGAGCGGCCGGGAATCACGCATGCCAGCGTCGACCTCGCGTCCAAGCCGCGCCACGATCTCTGGAACGGCATCCACGTCTGCAGCCCCCGTGTGGAGGTTGACGATGCAGGCGCGGAGCAGATAGTGGCCGCGGACGACCGCGTTCGAGACGAACGCCTCGCCCGAGGACTGGATCCGCTCCAGAAGCGCCTCGTTGAGCGCGTTCAGATACGGATCCGCCGCGGGCGTCGCGTTCTGTGGCCGCAGGTCCGCCGGGATGTAGCGGAACGTCGTGATGCTGAGTCCCTGGGTACGGACCTCGAGCTCCGGATGCGCAGCAACGGAAGCGCGGAGGCGCTCGCTGAGCGCGATGTCGTCGCCGATCATGCGCACGTAGCCGTCGCGCCCGACCTGCCGCAGGGCGAGCCAGACCTTGAGCGCGCGAAAGCCTCGCGAATTCTGCGGGCCGAAGTCCACGTAGTTGGTTGCCTCCTCGCCGAAGTGGTAGTAGGGCGGATGGTAGGCGAATGCGCTGCGGAGCTTCTCGGGATTCCGCACCAGGATGCAGCCCGCCTCGAGCGGTGCATACAGCCACTTGTGCGGATCGACGGCGACCGAGTCGGCGAGCCGCAGCGCCTGCAGATCGTCCGGAGTGCCGGGCACCGCGGCGGCGAAGGCCCCGTAGGCGCCGTCGACATGGAACCACGCGCCGGCCTCGCGGCAGATCTCCGCCATGGCGAAGAGCGGATCGACCGCGCCCGTGCTGACGGTTCCCGCTGTCCCGATCACCATCAGGGGCCGGTCCCCGGCCGCCCTGTCGCGGTCGAGCGCGGCCCGAAGGGCCTCGGTATCGATCCGGAGATCGGGACCGGTGGAAATCCAGCGGATCGCATCGGTGCCGACGCCCGCCAGGTCGGTGGCCTTCTGTACCCAGGTGTGCGTCTCGGCCGACGCATACACCCGGAGCTGCCGCGCCTCGGGCGCCGCGAGTCCGGCACGGCGGATGTCCCAGTCGGCGGCCGCCGCCCGCGCCGCCAGCAGCCCGACGAAGTTCGCCATGTTGCCGCCGCTGACGAACAGGCCACCGCAGTCGCGAGGGTAGCCAATCAGCTCGGCGATCCAGCGAACCGTCTGCGCTTCGATTTCACTGGCGACCGGGGCCAGCCTCCACGCGCCGACGTTCGCGTTGACCGCCGCCGCGAGGAACTCCCCGAGGATGCCGATCGGCGCCGGCGAGGAGGTGATGTATCCGAAGAACCGCGGATGGCCGTTGAACAGGGAATGATCGAAGAGCAGTTCCGCGGTAGAGCGCAGTAGATCGCCAGCGTCCGCGCCGGGGACCGGCAGCGGCTGCCCGGCATCGAGCAGCGCGCGGATTGCGCCGGGCGCATCGCCGGTCGTGACCGGCCGGTCGGGGAGCGAGCCCAGGAAAGCGGCGAGCGTCTCGACGAGCGCATGGCCCAGCCGCCGGAACTCGTCGGGAGCCATCGCCAGCGGGGCCTCGCGCGCGGGCAACGTCCGAGGTGCGGCAGGTGCCCCGGCGGCGGAATCCTGCGGGAGTGCTCCGTCGGTCTGTTCTGCCATGCCGCCTTTACCGCCCCGCGACGACTACAGGCTGGCACCAGGCCACGCGCCCGTTGTTCTCCAGAACGCGCATGGTTTCACCCCTTCCTCCACTGTCTAATCTGAACAGATTACTCTGTTGTTGACAGTGCTGATCGTCGGCGCTACGCTCCGCGAATCGTAACGGATCAAGTGATTTCTCGCGAAACACGGGCGATTTTCCACACCGGCGCAAAATCTTCTGCACCATTTACAGACCGGCTGACGTTCCTTTCGGAATGCGACATGTCGGAGGTTGAGATGTCGGAGAGTTGCCGTTACGTCCCCCGTGTGGCCCTCGCCATGCTCAGCTTGATACTTTGCTGGAGCAGCGACGCTGTCGCGCAGCGAGCGGATCGGGCGAGTATAAGCGGCGTCGTCGCAGACGCGCAAAACTCTCCTGTTCCAGGCGCCACGGTGACCATCCGCAATCAGGCGACCGGCGTCACCAGCGTGCTCGTGACCAATTCCTCCGGGGCCTACACATCCCCCCCGCTCGTGCTGGGCGAATTTTCGGTGACGGTGGACCTTGCGGGATTCAAGAGGAGCGTTGCTTCGGGAATCCTGCTGGAGGGCGGAGCCGTCGTCCGCCACGATGTCAAACTGGAACTGGGTGCGCTGACCGAGACGGTGGAAGTCCAGGCCAATTCCGGGCTCAGCGACACACAGCCGGATGTGAGCCATACGGTCAACGAGAAATACTATCGCGACCTCCCGATCGTCACGGCTGGAGACGTCCGTCTCGCCGAGTCGGTGCTTCAGATGCAGCCTGGCTACCTTCCGATGAAGCCGAACGGCGACCCGATGTTCCGGGGCAGCCAGTTCAACTCCCGAATCAACGGCGGCCAGACGATGGCGAGCGAGAATTTCTTTGACGGGGCTGCGTTTGGTTACGCCAGCGGCCATCAGCAGAGCCAGGAGAGTACGCCGCCCGTGGAAGCGATCCAGGAGGTGAAGGTCATCACCACGAGCTATTCGGCGCAGTACGGCCACACCAGCGGCGGCTTCATCAATTACACCTCCAAGTCCGGGACGAACACCCTTCGTGGGAGTGTCTACGAGTACATGGCTGATGACGCGCTGAACTCCAAAGGCTTTTTTGTCGGAAAAACATTCGGGAGCGGGCACAGTTAACGCCCTCTCCCTGGCGCTCACCACGCGCTGAGCATCGTCGAACGGCGCGTTGGGGAGCCCGCTTCATCTGCGCGCTGCTGCTCGGTTGCGTTCAGAGCCTGAGTGCCGTTTCCGGTCCTGACGCGCGCCAGGCCCTGCAAGAAGCGGTCGCCCTGTTTCAGCAGGGGAGGCTCGAGGAGGCAGACCAGCAGGCGCGGCTGGCCCTCACCGCTCCGGAGACACGCCCCGGCGCCTACTCCGTACTCGGCGCCATTCGATTCCAGCAAGAGCGTCTCGCCGAAAGCGCCGGCTTTTTTCGAGAAGCGATTCAGCTGGAGCCCCGCCTCTTGGGAGCCCATCTGAGCCTCGCAGAAATCTACACGCGCCAAGGCAGGCAACCATTGGCGCTTGGACTGTTCCGGCAGGTCCTGAACCTGGATCCCTCGAACGTGACCGCGAGAGTGGCGCTCGCGCGTTCGGAAATGGAAAAGGGAAATCATCGCCAATCTCTGGAACTGGCCAGGCCGGTTCTCACAGCGTTCAAGCAGTCGACAGATGGCTTGTTCATACTGCTGACGAACTTTCTGAAGACCGGAGATCGAGTTGCAGCCGCCGGCCTGGTGAAGGACTGGATGCGTCTTCCCGATGTGCCCCAGGCCTGGACTCTCAAGTTCGCTCTGCTGCTCGTCAGCGAAAAAGCTGTCCCCGACGCCA
>JALZOC010000476.1 GCA_030857365.1 Acidobacteriota bacterium | reverse complement strand
TCCATTGCCCGTTCTGCAAGCGCCAGACACTTCAGACCGTGCCGCAGTTGATCACGGACTACGTGGACTCCGGGAAAGTGAAGTACGTCTTCGTGGATTACCCGATCGCGCAGCTGCATCCGGCCGCATTCCAGTCGCATGAGGCCGCCAACTGCGCCGGCGACCAGGGGAAGTACTGGCAGATGCACAACAGCCTGTTCACGAATCCGCCGGCGCGCGACGCCGCGCAGCTCACCGCGCAGGCGAAGGCGCTCGGGCTGGATGAAGCGAAGTTCGCGGCGTGCCTGAGCGGGCAGGTGCATGCGCCCGCGATTCGCGACAGCGTCGCGCGGATGCAGCAGCTCGGCGTGGGTGGAACGCCGCTGACGCTCATCGGGCTGACGCCTGCGCCGGGCGCGCCGATGAAAGTGGTGAGCTCGGTCTACGGTGCCCGGCCGTACGCCGACTTCAAGACGGCGATCGACGCCGCGCTCGCGCAGGCGCGCTGAAGCGCAATCAGATCACCCGCAGCTGGCGGCGCCCCGGCAGGAACGGGCTCGACGCAATCTGCCCCTCGAAGGCGGCGCCCCAGCGTCCTGGAATTGCCGTCTGACAGTCGGGGCAGCGGCCATCGGACGTCACCCGGTAATCCCGGATGAAATACCCGTAGCGCTCGACGAGCAGCCCGCGGCATTGGTGACAGCGGGTGTTTTCCAGGTCGCCCACTCGGCCTGGCAGGTTGCCCGCGTACACGTAACGCAGGCCATTGCGATGGCCAGTCTTGGCCGCCTGCACGAGCATGTCGGGCGTCGTGTTCGCCGGATCGGTCATCCGGTAGTCCTTGTGAAAAGCCGTGACGTGCCAGGGAATGTCCGGTGAGACGCCGGCGATGAAGGACGTGAGCCTGTCGATCTCGTCCTGCGAGTCGTTGAACCCCGGAATCAGGAGCGTCACCACTTCGAGCCAGATTCCCATCCGGTGGAGGGCGCGAATGGTCGCCAGGATTGGCTCCAGCCGCCCTCCCAGCTGCCGGTAGTGCCGGTCGTCGAAGCTCTTCAGGTCGACCTTGTAGAGATCCACCCAGGGGCGGAGGTAGTCGAGCACCCGCGGCGTCCCGTTGCCGTTCGAGACATACGCCGTCATCAGCCCCGCGGCCCGCGCTTCCTGAAAGATCGCGACGCCCCACTCGCTGGTGATGAGCGGTTCGTTGTACGTGCTCACCACGACCCCCGCGCCGAGACGCCGCGCCTCGTTGACGAGAGCTGCCGGTGTGGTGTCGAGCGGCGCAGCCACGGCGTCGGGGTCGCGGAGGGCCTGCGACGTGACCCAGTTCTGGCAATACGAGCAGTGCAGATCGCAGCCGAGCATTCCGAAGCTGAACGCGAGCGCACCGGGACGCGCGTGGAAGAATGGCTTCTTCTCAATCGGATCGCACTGCACGCCGCCGACGTACCCCCACGGCACGTGCAGACGTCCGCCCCGGTTGAAGCGGACCTTGCAGACGCCCGCCGCGCCATCCGGGATCGGGCACTCGTGCCCGCACGCATAGCAGCGCAGGCGGCCTCTCTCGATCGCGTCGACGAGCTCGGGGGCTGCGAGGGTCGTTCGGGTGTCCAGCAGGTCTGCCAGGGACGGCATCCCGGTATTCTAGGACGATCGCGGTGTGCGTCCCGATCCAGCCGTCGCGAGCTCGAGCAGTGCTCAGCGGTTTCGGGCAGTACAATGCACCAGATGCCAAAGACCGTCGCCGTGATCGGCGCCTCCAGCAACCGCGAGAAGTTCGGCAACAAGGCGCTTCGCGCATTCGCGCACCAGGGGTACGAGGTTGTGCCCATCAATCCGACTGAAGCCGAGGTCGAGGGGCACCGGGCGTACGCGTCCGTCCTCGACGTCCCCGGGCACATCGATATTGCGACGGTGTACGTTCCGTCATCCGTCGGCGTGAAGGTGATGGAGCAACTCGCGCAGCTCGGCAACGTGGACGAGATTTGGCTCAACCCCGGGGCGGACGACGACATCGTCGTCGCCCGCGCGCGCGAGCTGGGGCTGAAGACGATTCAGGCGTGCAGCATCATAGCGATCGGGGAGAGCCCGTCGAGGTACTGAGGCTCCAGGGTTTTTCAGGTGCGTGCGAGAGTGCACGGAAAATCCACCACGGAGGCACGAAGTTCACGGAGACGGCACGGAGAACGTCCGACCGAGCGCTGGCTGTCACCCGCGCTTCGCGCGGTGAGCGTCCCCGAGATCGAGAATACGAACACCGTGTTGACCTGCGGTGCTCGTATTCTCGGTCTCGGGGTCACTCACGGCCGGCCGCTAGCGGCCGGCGACAGCCAGCGCCGCATTTTCTTCAATTTTCAGCCACACAGAGTGCTGTAAGAACAGCCGCGATGCTTCCTCTCCACACCGGAACTCCTGAGTAAAACGCATGGCCGTGCCGTTGCAGCACTCCCAGTCGTGGCGCTCGCTGACCTTCGCGAACTCAACGTTGTCACCGGCAAAGTGATTGCCGCAGGAATCGAAGTCCACCGGGTGCTCGGGCCCGGACTTCTGGAAGCCGCCTATCTGGCGTGCATGGTCACGGAGCTGCGCGAGCACGATCTCGATATCGAAGTGCAGAAGGCGCTGCCGCTGATCTACAAGAACATGACGGTCCCGTGTGCCTTCCGGGTCGACCTGGTCGTCAGCGGCTGCGTCGTTGTCGAATTGAAGTGCGTCTCCGACTTTCTGGCAATCCATCAGGCGCAGCTCTTGACATACCTCAAGCTGACCGGTTGCCCGGTAGGACTGCTCATGAACTTCCAGGTGCCAGTGCTGAAGCAGGGCATCCGGCGGGTATTGAACACTCGGGACCATGCCGGCGGCTTGCGTGGCCCCGCTGATGATTGCGGGCGCCCCCCGATTGAGCGTCACTGATGCGATGGACGGCTGGCCCGGCCGAAGGCCGGCGAGGGCCAGCTCGGATACCGGCTAGTGACAAATGGAGCCTCCGTGCGTCTCCGTGCGCTCCGCGCCTCCGTGGTGGACCGTTCCGGGCCCTGCCATCTGGTTCGGGCGCCACAAGGCGCCGCCTTGTTGACAGCAGCAGGGACCCTGCCTATACTTTTCGCAGCACATCACTTCCAGGCCGTCCACTCAAGTCGCGGGCCAAACACGTCACGCCGCCTGCATTTAGCAATAAAGCCGACGCGCAAGACAATCCGATTCACCAGTAACCCCAGCCGACAGCGCCAGCAGTCTCATGCCCACCAACAAACGCACGTCCGGGCGTTCGCCCGTCGAACACCCCGTCGCCCTCGACCAGCCCAACGCCGAGCAGCCGCAGGAGACCGTCGCCGCCCCGCCGGCACCACCGGTCCCACGCGGCCAGCCGTCAGGGCCTGCGCAGGGGGCGCCCGAGGAGGGCCGCCGCGGCCGCGGCCTCAATATCAACGACCTGAAAGACAAGAGCATCCAGCAGC
>JALZOC010000475.1 GCA_030857365.1 Acidobacteriota bacterium | reverse complement strand
CTCCATGACCACGGAGTGGCCGTGCGCGATGTCGATGACCAGCACGTCCACGCCGGCGCGGACGAGTTCCGCCGCCCGTTCGAGGTAGTCACCGGTCGCCCCGATGGCGGCCCCGACGCGCAGGCGCCCGCGGTCGTCGCGCGTGGCAAAGGGCATGCGCCTCCGCCGCACGAGGTCACGGGAGGTGATCAGGCCAAGGAGCGCGCCGTCGGCGTCGACGAGCGGCAGCTTCTTTACTTTCCGCTCGACCATCACCCGCTCGGCGGCCTCCGGTTCGAGGTGCCCGTGGTGAACGACGAGCTGTGAAAGCGGCGTCATCCGATCCGACACGCGCGACCCGCGGCGGTTCACGAACCGCATGTCCCGCTCGGTCAGCAATCCCGCAAGCCGCCGGTCGTCGTCCACGACGACAAGCGTCCCGACCCGGGACCTGGCCATCAGCGCCGCCGCTTCGTCGAGCGAGGCCGTCGGCGCAATGCTCGAGGGATCCGTGATGACGCCGTGTTGCTTGCGCTTGACGATCTCCACCTCGCGCACCTGCGGCTCGATTTCTCCCGGCCGGAACCCGCGGTCGATGATGCCGATGCCCCCTTCCTCCGCCTGGACGATGGCCATGGGCGCGCGCGTGACGGTATCCATGTTCGCCGACACGATGGGGCGCTTCAGCGTGATCTGGCGCGAAAGACGCGACGCAAGGTCGATCGCCGAGGGATCGCGGCGCTCCAGAACGCTGCGCTGAGGCGCAAGGATGAAGTCGTCGAACGTGCAGCCGTGGACGAGATCGAGCACCCGGCGGCCGACCGCCGGGTCTATGGCGGGGAATGCGGACATGCCGTCAATACTACCTACTTGTCGAGCTGTCAGCTTTCAGTTCTCAGCGTTCCGCTGGCAATGGTGGAGTTGACCAGCCGGGAGCTGGCTGAGAGCTGATAGCTTTACTCCGTGCCCCTGAGAGACATCGAACGTCTGCTGCGCGATCGGCTGAGCGGGACGCTGCCCGGCGTGGAGGCGCAGTTGCGCTTCGCACCGGTGCCGGCGCACGCGGGGTGGCGCGCCGGCCACTTTCCGCCAGACGCGAGGACCGCCGCCGCGCTGCTGCTGCTCTATCCGGCGCCAGCAGGCCCGGCGCTCGCCCTGACGGTGCGGTCGCGCGGCCTCACACGCCACGCCGGACAGATCAGCCTGCCGGGTGGCGCCACGGAGGCCGGGGAGACGCTGGCGCAGGCAGCCCTGCGGGAGGCGTCCGAGGAGATCGGCGTAGATCCGGCGAGCGTACGAATACTCGGAGAGCTCACGCCGGTGCACGTGCTCGTCAGCGGCTTCACGCTCCACCCTGTCGTCGGGGTCACCGATGGGCGGCCGGACTTCCGCGCGGCGCCCGCGGAGGTCGAAGCCATTCTGGAGATTTCCCTCGACGACCTGCGCGACGCCTCGCGGATACGGCAGGGCACCAGGGTGCGAGAGGGGGTCGCCGTGGAATACCCGTACTTCGACCTGCTCGGGCACCAGGTCTGGGGCGCGACGGCGATGGTGCTGGGGGAGTTCATCTGCGTGCTCGGAGACCAGAACACGGGCCCCTGACAACCCCGGCGCGTTGAACTTTCCCGAGCGCCTCGCTAGAGGCCTTGACCGGCTCGATTCTGAGCAATTGGAGTCAAGTTTCCGGTCAAGGCCGGCCGCGCGCCAGCGCGGCGGTATCGAGCTCGAGTTAGCGAGGCGGAGCCTCGAGGGTCTGAGGCGCAGCCGATTCCCGCTTGGACGGAGAGGCCGCCGGCGCGGGTAGCAGAAGGCGGCAGGAGCGGTACAATACTGCTCATGAGACGACTTCTCCTGCTCGGCGTTCTGCTCGCGACAATGCCGGGCTGTGGCGGGTCCGACAGCTCTTCAGCGCCACAGCAGTCCGCGCCCGGGGCGGCTGCGCCCGGGGCGCCGATGCCGCTCGCGTCGATGCCGAAGATTGAGGGACCGGCCATCCTCGAGCACGTCAAAGCACTCGCCGCCGACGAGTACGAAGGGCGGGCACCCGGCGGCAAGGGGGACGAGCTCACGGTCAAGTACCTCGAGGGGCAGTTCAAGCAGCTCGGGCTCGAGCCCGGAAATCCTGACGGCACGTTCTTTCAGAAGGTGCCGCTCGTGGGGATTACCGCCAAGGTAGTCAAGCCCCTGACCGTCGCCGGGCGCGGCCGCCAGCAGACGTTCAAGTGGGGCGACGAGGTCGTCGCCTGGTCGAAGCACGTCGCGGAGACCGCGTCGGTGGAGGCCTCGGACATTGTCTTCGCGGGCTACGGTGTGGAGGCGCCGGAGTTCAACTGGAACGACTTCAAGGACGTGGACGTGAAGGGCAAGACGATCATCGTCCTCGTGAACGACCCGGCCGTGCCCGCCCCTGGCGATCCGTCGAAACTGGATCCGAAGGTCTTCGGCGGCGACGCGATGACGTACTATGGCCGCTGGACCTACAAATTCGAGGAAGGGGCGCGGCGCGGCGCGGCCGGGATTCTCGTCGTGCACGAGACCGGGCCGGCGGGGTACCCGTTTTCGGTCGTGCAGGGCAGCCTCCGAGAGAAGTTCGACCTCGTCACGCCCGACAAGAACATGGGGCGCGCAGCCATCGAGGGATGGCTCACGCTGGATGCCGCGAAGAAGATTCTGGCGATGGGGGGCCAGGACTTCGACACGCTCAAGAAGCAGGCGCTCACGCGCGAGTTCAAGCCGGTGCCTCTCGGGCTCGAGGCCTCGCTCGCCATCAGCAACTCGCTGCGGACGATCGACTCCCGGAACGTCGTCGCCAGGATCGCGGGAAGCGACCCCGGGCTGAAGGATGAGTACGTCGTCTACACCGCGCACTGGGATCACCTGGGCATCGGCGCGCCGGTCAAGGGGGACCGCATTTACAACGGTGCGCTCGACAACGCCTCCGGCGTCGGGACCGTCATCGAGATCGCGCGCGCATTCACGAAGATCGAGCCGAAGCCCAGGCGGTCGATTCTGTTCCTCATGGTGACCGCCGAGGAACAGGGTCTGCTCGGGTCGCAGTATTACTCGCTCAACCCCCTGTATCCGCTGGAGAAGACCGTTGCGAACATCAACATCGACGGCGTGAACCAGTGGGGCCGTACGAAGGACCTCACGCTCGTGGGCATGGGCGCGTCGAACCTCGATGAATACCTGCGGGCCGCCGCCGCGGAGCAGGGGCGGACACTTCGCCCGGATCCCGAGCCTGAAAAGGGCTTCTACTATCGATCCGATCACTTCAACTTCGCGAAACAGGGAGTGCCGGCGCTCTCCCCCGACGCGGGAGTCGAGTACGTCGGCAGGAGCGAAGAGTACGGGAGGCAGAAGCGAGCCGAGTACACCGAGGTCGACTATCACGCGCCGTCAGACCAGATCAAACCGGACTGGGACTTCTCCGGCGCGGTCGAGGACGCCCAGTTGTTCTTCGCCGTGGGCTACCG
>JALZOC010000474.1 GCA_030857365.1 Acidobacteriota bacterium | reverse complement strand
GCCCGTGGCGACGCCCGCGAGCCGGCCAGCGAACGCCGACTGGCCGTCGACCGCCGCGATCGTCACGATCTTGGCGAGCCGACCGGCGAACCGGCGGTAGTCCGCTTCGTGGCGCAGCGGCCGGTCGAGCCCCGGGGAGGACACCTCCAGCGTGTACGCCTTCGCGAGGGCCGCCTCGCCGAGCTCGTCGTCTTCGACGTCGAGCAGGGCGCTGAGGTCCTGGCTGACCCGCTGGCAGTCCGCCACGCCAATGCTGTCTTCCGCCGGGCCGCCGGCCGGCGCGACATGGCTGGCCGCGGCTGCGCCTGTCGTCGAGATACCTGGATCCGGCCGGTCGATGACCACGCGCAGCACCATGCCGACCGGTTCCCGCCGGAGCTGCACGTCGAAGATCTCGAGCCCATAGCTTCGGGCAACGCGTTCCGCCGCATCGCGGACGCGCGCCAGTTCAGTCCGTGACGTAAGAACGCCCCTGAAACACAAAAAGTGGGCTAGAGGCCCACTCGGTACCCTTACTCGAAGCCGCCACCCACAAATATAGCACACGGGGCGGGTTGGTAGCACCGTTCGGAGGGCCTGTCGTTCGGCCGGACGTCGTCGATCTCAGCGTTCGCGCACCGGTGCGGCAATCACGTCGTAGCCGCGTGCGCCGACGATCCGCGCACGGATGAGTTCGCCCGGTGCGAACTCGCCGGGACCGCACTCGGTCAGGAATACCACCGGATCGATCTCGGGCGCCTGACCTTCCAGCCGCCCCTGGAGCACCAGCTCGTGCTCGGGGGAGGGCCCATCCACCAGCACGTCGACCCTCGAACCGACGCGCCCTCTCTGAGCAGCCGCGACGATCTTTTTCTGGCGTGCCATCAAGGCGTTTCGGCGCCGCCGCTTCACCGCCGGGGAGACATCGTCAGGAAGGCCGAACGCGCGGGTCCCTTCCTCGTGGGAATAGGTGAACACCCCGACATGGTCGAAGCCGGTGTCCGCCACGAACCCGTCCAGCTCCAGGTAGTCGGCTTCCGTTTCGCCGGGAAAGCCGACGATCAGCGTGGTCCGGAGCGTGACCCCGGGAACCCGCTGGCGAATCCGGCCGAGCAGCTTGTCGTATGTCGCGCGATTCCCCGGACGGCGCATGCGCTTCAGCACGGCAGCCGACGCGTGCTGCAGCGGCAGGTCGATGTACCGGCAGACTTTCTCGCACTCCGCCATCGCGTCGAGGACGTCGTCGCTGATCGTGGTCGGGTACAGATAGAGCAGCCGGATCCAGCGCAGGCCGTCGATGGCGTTGAGCTCGCGGAGGAGCCGCGCGAGAGCGCCGCGGTCGCCGCGGTCGATCCCGTAGAACGTCGTGTCCTGCGAAATCAGCAGCAGTTCCCGCACGCCGCGCGCCGCGAACGCGCGGGCTTCCCTCACGATGGAGTCGGCGCTCCGGCTCCGGTACGAGCCGCGCAGCGTCGGGATGATGCAGAAGGCGCATGTGTAGTCGCACCCTTCCGCAATCTTCACGTACGCGAAGTGCCCCGGCGTGGTCAGGAGGCGCGGGGTCTCGGCATCGTAGATGTAGGTGGGGGGAGCGGCCCCCGGGGCGCTGGTCGCGCCAGGCGCCGGCATCGTCGCGGGAGACGCCGCGAAGTCCGCGGCACGGAACAGCGTCAGGGGGAGCGCGCGCGCGTGGCCCCCGGATTGCCGAGCGCCGCCAATGGCCTCCAGGATCAGGGGCACCTCGCCGGTGCCGAGCACGGCGTCGATTTCCGGAATCTCGTTCTTGAGCTCGTCCCGGTAGCGTTCGGCGAGGCAGCCGGTCACGACAAGGCGCGTGCACCTGCCGTCGCGCTTCTGGGCGGCCATCTCGAGGATCGCGTCAATTGACTCCTGCTTCGCGGAATCGATGAAGGCGCACGTGTTCACGACGAGAACATCTGCATCGGAGGCATCCGCGGTGAGGACGTGACCGGCATCGCGCGCAATGCCCAGCATGACCTCGCCGTCGACGAGGTTCTTGGGACACCCGAGCGACAGGAAACCAATCTTCACGGATAAATCCTGTACAGCATCCGCGGATACGGAATGGCTTCGCGGAGATGCTCGATGCCGCAGATCCACGTCACGACGCGCTCGATGCCCATGCCGAACCCCCCGTGCGGCACGCTGCCGAACCGGCGCAGGTCCAGGTACCACTCGAACGATTCCTTCGGCAGTCCGTGTTCCTCGATACGGCGCAGGAGCAGGTCGTAATCGTCGATGCGCTGGCCTCCGCCGATGATTTCGCCGTACCCCTCGGGGGCGAGCATATCGACACACAGCGCCACATCCGGCCGCTCGGGGTCAGGCTTCATGTAGAACGCCTTGATCGCCGCTGGGTAGCGGTGGACGAGCACGGGCCGGTCGAACTCTCCGGAAATCGCTGTCTCGTCGGGCGCGCCGAAGTCCCCCCCCCATTCGAACGGCAGCCCCTTTTCCTTCAGCAGCTTTGCCGCGGCGTCGTAGTCGAGGCGCGGAAACGGGGCCCGGACATTTTCAAGCTTTGCCGTGTCCCGCTCGAGGACCTTCAGTTCTCCCTTGCGGCGCTCGAGCACGCGCCCGACCACGTGGACCACCAGCGCCTCGGCGAGGTCCATCACGTCATCCAGCGTGGCGTAGGCCATCTCAGGCTCCACCATCCAGAACTCCGTGAGGTGCCGCCTCGTCTTGGACTTCTCCGCGCGGAAGGTCGGGCCGAAGCAGTACACACGGCCGAGCGCCATGGCGTTGGCTTCGTTGTACAGCTGACCGCTCTGCGTCAGGTACGCCGTCTCCTCGTCGAAGTACTGGACGGGGAAGAGCGTTGTCGTGCCCTCGCACGCGGCCGGCGTGAAAATCGGTGTGTCCGCAAGGATGAAGCCGCGATCGTTGAAGAAGTCCCGGACGGCGTTGATGACCTCGTGGCGCACCCGCAGAATGGCCTGCTGCCTGGGAGAGCGGATCCACAGGTGGCGCCGGTCCATCAGGAAGTCGACGCCGTGCTCCTTCGGGGTAATCGGGTAGCTCTGCGATTCGGAGACGACGTGCAGCGCCGTGACGTCCACCTCGTATCCGCCGGGCGCCCGGGCGTCGGGGCGAACGGTGCCGTCCACGACGATGGAGGTCTCCTGGGCCAGATGATCGGCCCGCTTGAAGGCCTCTTCTCCGACCGCCTGCTTCGTCATGATGCACTGGATGAAGCCGGTGCCGTCGCGCAGCGTGAGGAAGTGAATTTTCCCGCTCGAGCGGCGGTTGTGGAGCCAGCCCTTCAGTGTGACGGCGCGCCCGTCGCTCGCGGCGATGTCCTGGATGTATGCCGTCATGGGTAGGCCAGTGTGCGCTCGAAACGCTGGCGCGCGCGCTGTGCGTCCTGAAGCACGGACGCGGGGGACCCGGTGTTCGCGAGCTCCATCAGATACGTGCCTTCGTACCCGATCTTCTGCATCGTCATCAGCGCGGTGTCCCAGTTG
>JALZOC010000473.1 GCA_030857365.1 Acidobacteriota bacterium | reverse complement strand
TACTTCTCGAGAGCTCTGAGCGTCGGCGTGGTCTTTCTCGTGTCCAGGATCGTGATGGTGCCGCCCGAGGCGTCGACGAACCTCCGCGTCAGGGTGGCGATGCCGGAGAGACGCTGGAGGAAGTTCAACGCCGTTCGCTCGGCCGTCAGCATCGCGGCCGCGGAGCCTCGCAGCTCTGCCACGATCGTACCCGCGGCGCAGCGATCGCCGTCGTTGCGGGTGGCGTGGAACGCGACGCCCGGATCGAGCTGCCTGAAGGCCTCGGCGGCGACGTCGAGCCCCGCAATCACGCAGTCGGACTTGGCGAGGATGACCCCCCTGGCTCGCAGCGTGGTCTCCACTGTTGCTTCGGTCGTGACGTCGCCCCAGCCGAGGTCCTCCGCCAGGGCGCGGCGAACGGCCTCTCTGTACAGCGCGGGATCGAGCGGCGCGAACGGCACGGATTTCACGTCCGCCGCTCCTCCGCGACGGGATCGGGGGTTGCGAGTGTCACGTCCACCTGCAACGTGTCCGCCGCCTGGGTCTCCAGACGCTGGATGAGACCCGACGCGCGCAGGTCCGCCTCGACGAGCGGCAGGAGCGCAAGCAGTGCGGCCGGCGCGTGGACGATCGCAAGCGCGACGGGCGTCTTGAGCGGGCGCTGCTCTTCCGATTTCTGCTTGCGAATCGCGCCCAGCACGGCGGTGGCAAACCGCAGTGCGTCGACGCCGCCGGCATCCTCCACGTCGCCGCAGGACGCGAGCACTTCCTCGGGCGTCGGCCAGGCGGCCCGGTGAATGGACCCTTCCTGCCACCACGACCAGACCTCCTCGGTCACGAAGGGCAGAAACGGGGCGAACAGCCGGAGCATGGTCGACAGGGCGGTGAGCAGCGTGCCGTTGGCGGAAGCGGCGAGGTCGGCCCCCTGGTCACCATAGCGGCGGCCCTTCACCAGCTCCAGGTAGTCGTCGCAGAACGTCCAGAAGAACGATTCGGTGCGTTCGAGGACCCGCGTGTACTGATAGTGCTCGAGATCCACAGTGGATTCCCGCACGAGGGCCGCAAGCGACGTGAGGAGCCCGCGATCCACCGCGGCGGTCGCGGGGCCGTGAGGCTCCGGGCTGACCAGCACGAACTTCGACGCATTCAGAAGCTTGATGGCGAGCCGGCGGCCCACCTTCATCTGGCCCGGGTCGAAGGCTGTATCGGTTCCGGACCTGCCGCTGGCGGCCCAGTACCGCACACCGTCCGATCCGTGCTCCTCCAGCAGGCCCATCGGCGTGACGACGTTGCCCTTGGACTTCGACATCTTCTTGCGATCGGGGTCCAGGACCCACCCCGAGATTGCGGCGTTCTTCCACGGCAGCGATCCGAAATCGAAGTGAGATCGCAGCACGGTGTCGAAGAGCCACGTGCGGATGATGTCGTGCGCCTGCGGACGCACGTCCATGGGGAACACGCGCTCGAAGAGATCCGGGTCCTCCTCCCAGCGTCCGGCAATCTGCGGTGTGAGCGAAGACGTCGCCCAGGTGTCCATCACATCCGGGTCCCCCGCAAAACCGCCCGGCTGATTCCGTTGCTCAGCCGCATACCCCGGAGGCACATCCGTCGACGGATCGAGCGGCAGCTGTTGCTCCGACGGAAGCAGGCGCCCCTCGTAATCCACCGACCCGTCCGCGCGAAGTTTGTACCAGAGCGGGAACGGCACGCCGAAGAACCGCTGCCGGCTCACGCACCAGTCTCCCGCCAGTCCGTGCACCCAGTTCTCGAACCTCGCCTGCATGTAGGGTGGATGCCACTGGAGCTCGCGCCCGCGGGCGAGCAGCTCCTCTCGATGCTCCATCGTCTTGAGGAACCACTGCCGGCTGGTCAGAATCTCGAGCGGGCGATCCCCTTTCTCGTAGAACTTGACGGCGTGGGTGATCGGCCGCGGTTCCCCCACGAGGGCACCGGACGCCTTCAGCAGTTCGACGATGTGGGTGCGAGCCTTGACGGCGGAGAGGCCGGCGAGCTGGTCGTAATGCTGCTGTGCGCGGTCGCGGTCGGCGGATTCCCACCCTTCGCCGCCGAAGGTGAGAGGTTTGAGGGTGCCGTTGGACTGGATGATCGAACGCACCGGGAGCCCGAGCTCCCGCCACCACACCACGTCCGTGACGTCGCCGAACGTGCAGATCATGGCGACACCCGTGCCCTTTTCCGGGTCGGCAAGGGCATGCGCCCGGATCGGCACGCGAACGCCGAAGAGCGGTGTAAGCACCTCGGTGCCGAACAGGGGCCTGTATCGCTCATCGTCGGGGTGCGCGACGAGGGCGACGCAGGCGGGGATCAGCTCAGGCCGCGTCGTGTCGATCTCGATCGCGCGGGCTGACGGATCGCCTGCACGGTCGAAGCGGATGCGGTGATAGGCGCCCGGCTGTTCACGATCCTCGAGCTCCGCCTGCGCGACAGCGGTTCTGAAATCCACATCCCAGAGCGTCGGCGCCTCGACCTGGCAGGCAAGCCCGCGCTGCAGGAGCCGCAGGAAGGAGAGCTGTGAGATGCGCTGGGCGCGGCGGCCGATTGTCGCGTAGGTCATCGACCAGTCGACCGACAGCCCGAGATACCGCCACAGGTGCTCGAAGACCTTCTCGTCTTCCGCCGTCAACCGGGCGCACAGCTCGATGAAGTTCGGACGCGAGACCGAAATGGCGTGCTTCGGCGGCTTGTCGGGAGCGACGAAGGACGGATCGTACGGCAGGGAGGGATCGCATCGCACGCCGAAGAAATTCTGCACCCGGCGCTCGGTGGGCAGTCCGTTGTCGTCCCACCCCATCGGATAGAACACGGCCTTGCCGCGCATCCGCTGGAAGCGCGCCACCACGTCCGTGTGCGTGTACGAAAACACGTGCCCGACGTGCAGCGATCCGCTGACCGTCGGCGGCGGGGTATCGACCGAGTACACGTCGGCGCGGGGCCGGGTCCGGTCGAAGCGATACGTGGAATCCGCGTCCCAGCGCGCCATCCACTTCTGCTCGAGGCCTTCGAGCGCCGGCTTCTCGGGAACAGCGACAGGACGAGTCAGCAAGCCATCTGGCATAAACGCTGATGGTATCCCAGCTACCAGCTGCCAGCTACCAGCTACCAGCTCTCCGCTTGAACGTGACGCCCGTCGGCTTGATAGCTGACAGTTCAGCGCTGATCCTGCCTACGCGCTCTTGATGCGTGCGATTTCCTCACGCACGAGCCGTTCGGCCACCTGCGTGACTGTCTCGCGCACGGCCTGATCGCCCATTCGCAGGATGACCCGCTGAACGATGTCTTCGACGAGTGCGTCGGGTGGCGCGGAGAGGGCGGAGGGGGACACCAGGCGGTTCTGCTCGACGGACAGGAGCGTCGCGAAGGCCTCGGCAAGAGTTGGCAGCGGCGCCGCGGGCCCCACACGGGCCGGGACTGATGCGTGCGCCCCAGGAACAGCGGCCGCCGGCGCGACAGGCAGGGGCGCCTCAGGC
>JALZOC010000472.1:844-3481 GCA_030857365.1 Acidobacteriota bacterium | reverse complement strand
ATCTCAAGCAGATGCACTCCGATGCGGTCACGCGTATTTCCGACGCAGCGGTCGAAGAACGTCTTCTGAAGGAGATCGACGGCTACAAGCCGCTGACGGCTGCCGCGTCGCAGGCGGGCGCGCGCGTTCATAAGCTGCCCGAAAAGCCCGCGTTGGTCGACGACGACGGCCAGTTCAGGTACGCAGTGCTGGGGCCAACCGCTGCATCGGAATCCGGAAAGCCGAGTGCCGAAGCGCGGCGATTCATCGAAGAAACGACTGCACCCGATCGTCCGAGAACTGAGCGCAATGCGATTGTGGCCGCAGTTCCCTCTAAAGACGGGGTTTCTGCCGCGCGTGGCGCCGTGCGTGACTACCTCGCTTGGCTCGCTGTCGAGGACACGCTGAAGAAGGAAGGCCATGAGCTGGACCTGGTGCGCCAGCAAAACCTCGGCGCGTATTCCTCCGCGTCTGCGAAACGCATCGGCGACTCGATCCAGCAGGCGTACTGCATCGTCGTCACTGTGTCGTCGGACAACGACGTGCAGGCGTTCAAGATCCAGGTGTCCGACGCGCCGCTCTTCAGCACGATCAAGTCCGACTCGCGGTCGCGCATTCAGGAAACTGCCATCAGCCCGGATACCCTGCTGCCGGGCGGTCCGTACAAGCTGTGGCGCGACGACGAAGAGTCGCGGCCCATGCGCGATCTGGTCGGCGCCTTCGCGCGGTTTCCGCATTTGCCCAAGATGCTTAACCGGCAGGCCATCGTGGACACGATTGTTCGAGGGTGCGAGGAGGGCTACTTCGTGGCACGCCTGGCGAGGCCCGACAAGTCTGTGCAGACGTGGTGGCGTCAAGCGCCGCCGGCCGACGTGTTAGATGATCCACAACTCGAGTTGGTCTTGCCGGACAAGGCGGAAATCACGAGCGTGTCGGCCTCGCTTCTCCGGCCTGGCGGCATCGACGATCTTTGGAAAACGCCGCTGATCACAGTCGGAGTGACGCGTGCGTTTTTTGACGGCACGCACATGATGACCGTGGCGCGCGGAGGATACGACGAACCGATGCCCGTACCGCGCGTGCCCACGCCAGTTGTCGATGCGGCCGTTCAGAGCGCAGTCAAAGAAGGGGCCGTCTGGTTCACGTCAGGTCCAGCAAGTCTGCTGGGAGAGGACGTGCCCGCGGGCCTAATGAGCGCGGACGCCGTTCTACGGGCGCCGCCCGATCCGATCTCACCACTCGAATTGCTGCCGGGCACGCTTGCAGATGCTTGGCGTGACGGAAAAACTGACGCGCTCTCAATTGCCGTGGCGCTCTCCAAGAAAACCGGGAAAGCGCTCCCGTGGATCACCGTGCGGGAGGCGCTCGACGCCGCCTTTCGCGCGCGGCTGCTCGATCGGGCCGCTGGTGGCACTGACTGGCCGTGCGACTACTCGCGCGCATCTGGCGTGTCGATAGCGATGCCGGCCGCAGGCGCGGCACCTGCATCCCCGCCATCTGCAAGCGACACACGTGCAAGTGCAGAAATCGCACTCAAGCCGAATCAGCTGCAAGACTTCGTCGACGTCTTGCCCGACATCCTCAAGGCCACTGCTGGCTTGGAAATGAGTTTCCGAATGACGCTTGAGGTCAAGGGCAAAGAGCGACCGTCAGACAAGACAGTGGCGACCATCAACAAGTTACTTGAGAATGTAGCCAAGGATCTCCAAGTTCAGTAACCGCATTGACGTTTGCCTCGGCCAAGCGTCCGTTTTGGACACGGCCAAGTGCGGAACCTGTTGGCCCTCTTTCTTGTAAAGGGTGCTGGTTCGCCAAGAGGCCACGACCCCGCCCGAGAGCACCCGAACCAGACCGACCATCGATTGCAACGGCTCACTGCGTCCCGGATACTCGGATCCGCATCTTCAAACGGCATGCCTCACACGGGCAGCGCACTGGAGAGGACGCATGTTCGACAGATACGACCCTCGCGACGACGGGCGAGAGCGTGGGAATTCCTGGGAACGCACCCAGGGCGGTCGCGGCGCAGCGAGCGATCGGGACAGCCGGCAGGACGACCAGCGTGACGTATTCACGAAAGATCTCGACCTACCGCTGGGACGCGAGCGCCAGCCAGTTCGCGAGCGCAACCGAGTCTACGAGATCAACGGCGACGAGAGCCGCGCGTTGGCGACCATCGGCGCGTTCCGCGTGGTTGCCGAAAGCGACCTTGACGACCTCCGCGAGGACTCGCAGAGCTCGCGACGAAGCTTCAAGCATCTCGAGGACGAAGGGCTGATTCGCGCGTCTCCGCTCAATTGCGACGAACGTGCCGTAACGCTGACCGACCGCGGACGCGACCTCCTCGAAGCCAATCGCTATGAGCGCGATGGCCGCAGCCACGAGCCGCGCCAGACCCTCTACGCGGGCGTCAGGAAGCCGCGCGAGCTGACGCACGACACCAAGGTCTATTCCGCCTATCAGCGCGCCGACGAGCGCTTACGAGGGCAAGGCGGACGGGTTCGGCGCGTCGTTCTCGACTACGAGCTCAAGCGCGACTATCAGCGGTTCCTCCACGAGCGCAATCGAGGGAAGAAAGACTGCGACGGCCGGCCAGATCGTGAGCCCGCCGAGATCGCGCAGTGGGCGCGCGAGCACGAGCTGCCGTACGACGATGGT
>JALZOC010000472.1:0-834 GCA_030857365.1 Acidobacteriota bacterium | reverse complement strand
GGGTTCACCTGCTACGTCGTGATCGGCGGGATGGTCGGCGGGCGCGGCGGTGGCGGTGGACGGACCGCCCATCCGCGAATCGCGGAGGAGCTGATCCGATGACGCTGCCACTGCCGCCGAGCCGCTGGACCATCGAGCTTGCGAACGCCGAGCGTTTGGACGCGATTGCCGCTTTCGGGTTCACTGAACGTCAGGCCCGATTCCTGCTGAACGTGCTGCTGCACTCCGGTGTCTTCGTTGAGCGCCAGTACTGCAGCTTCGCCGGCATCGTCCACGGCCAGAAGAGCACCGACTTCATCAAGACGCTCGTCGAGCGGCGATTTGCGACGCCGATCACCACCGGAAAGCTCCATCGCGGGCGAATGTTCCACGTCCACTACAAGCCGCTCTGGGCTGCCGTCGGCGAGCCAGACAACCGGTTCCGGAAGCCGACTGCTCAAGGACGGATGATCGAGCGCGTCATGCTCCTCGACGCCGTGCTCGACGACCGAGACTTCACGTGGCTCGGCCCGTCGACTGACAAGCGCCGCCACTTCATGCGCCATCTCGAGGGCCGTCTCGAGACCCGGGATTACCCGCACCTGCTGTTTGGCGATGGACCCACGAAGGCAGTTCGGTATTTCCCGGACAAGCTGCCGATCGGAGTGCAGCCGTACGCGCACCCGCATGTGTTCGTCTACCTCGTGACACGGCCCTCGCCCGCCGATTTCCGGCTCTTCCTTTTACGGCATATTGCCCTGCTCCGGGTGATGGTCCAATGGACGATCCGGCTGCTGTTCCCCCGGCAACTATCAAAAGCAAGACTGGCCTATCAACACGCGGCTCGTGAGCACC
>JALZOC010000471.1 GCA_030857365.1 Acidobacteriota bacterium | reverse complement strand
CTCCACGAGATCGACCGATGTTGCATGCTGGCTGACGGCTCCCGGTGTGACGCCGCCGCCCAGCCCGATGACGATCGCCCGCGCGGGGTTCGGGTGCAGCGCCATCGGCAGGTGGCCAATCAGCCGGTGCGTCAGCACGACCTCCCGCGCATCGGACGCCTGGTGCAGTCCGTCGAGATACAACAGCCGCCGGCCGGCGGGCGTGATGCGGACCGCGGCGGTCGTCTGCGCCCCTTCCTTCCACCAGAACAGCCGCTCACCGGCGCCGTACCGGCGCCCCGTCGCGGCATCCACGAGATTGGGTACGCTGAGGGCGGCGGCGGCAAAGGCGCACAGCGCGCCTGCGGCGATGGGCGCGCGAAGGCGCGGCGTGAACTCCCGCAACAACAGGAAGCACGTCACCAGATAGACGGACGCGAGCGCGCACAATCCGGCTCTGGTGCCCAGCCAGGGAAGGACGACGAATGCGCCGGCGACGGCTCCCGCGATGCCGCCGATCAGGTTGGCGGAATTGAGATTGCCGACACGCTGTGCGTCGAGGCCGTGCTGCGCGTGGCCGGCCGCGGCCCACCCGCGCAGGCCCATCGGATAGCCCATGCCCATGAGGAACGCGGGGGGAAACGCGATCAGCACGCTCACATGCACGTCCGCCGTCGTGTGCCAGCCGGCACGGTACGCCAGGACGAGCAGGGTCGCCGCCAGGGGCACCGACACCGCGGTGGCGAGGTGGAGGAGGGCCAGGCGGGAGAGGAGGCGATCGCGGCGGGCGAGCAGCGGCGTCGCCGCAAAGCTGCCCCCGGCGAGCCCGAGGAGGACGGCTCCCAGCATTGTGGAAAAGGCGTAAGTGGTCGCGGGCACGAAATACACGAGGATGCGGAACCAGACCACCTCGAGGGCGAGCGCTGCAAACCCGGAGAGCGCGAAGACCGTGACGGCGAGGCGCGGCAATCCGGGCGCCGCCGCCGGCGGGTCGGGGGGGGCAATCCTGGCGGCTTCCGGGGCGGTGCGCGCCGACAACAGCATGGCCGTGGCGCCGATGAGCAGATTCGTCAAGGCAGCCCATTTGAACGAGGCGGCGATGCCATGCGATCCGATCAGATAGAACCCGGCGAGCAGGGCGCCGGCGACTGCGCCCGCGGTATTCGCTCCGTACAGAATCGCAATGCGCGCGCCGAGCTTCTCCGGCTGGCCGGAGGCGGCCTTGAGCACCAGAGGCAGCGTCATCCCCATCAACGTCGTGACGCCGACGAGGACCAGGAAGGAGCCGGTGAATCTCGCGAGAGACTGGGTCAGCACCGCGGCCGGCAGCCACGCCTGCAGCGCCATGTAGACCGGTGTGAGCGACGCCAGAAGCGGCTGGCTTGCAAACCCCAGGATGCCGATCCCGATTTCGACCAGCCCGAACAGGCGGAGGGGCGACGTCGCACGCTCCGCGACGCGGCCCCCCAGCCAGCTGCCGAGCGCGAGTCCCGCCATGAAGCTCGCGAGCACCGCCGTCGCGGCGTAGACGGTGACCCCGAACACCAGCGCGAGCAGGCGCATCCACAGGACCTGGTACACGAGGGCGCTTGCGCCGGACAGGAAAAACAGGGGTGCGAGAATGCGAAGCATGCGGAGTGATTGTAGCGGGATGCAGGCCCACTGCTACGATCAGGCGGGCTTGCCGCGCGAGGGCGCGAGCACGGGTCAGGAGATAAAACGATGCCGGAGTATGTGGCGCCCGGTGTGTACGTGGACGAAGACCGCCCAGGGCCGCGGTCGATTGCCGCGGCCAGCACGGCGACGGCCGGGATGGCTGGCGAGACGGAGCGGGGGCCCGTGCGGGCGACGCTCGTCACGAGCTGGGCCGGATATCAACTGAGTTTCGGAGAGTACGTCGATCACCCGCCAGTCGGCGCCATGCACGCATCGCTGCCGTACGCCGTGCGCGGTTTCTTCGAGAATGGCGGCAGCCGTTTGTTCGTGGCCCGTGTGGTGGGTGCGGGGTCCGTTGCTGCTGCGGCGAGCATCGGGGGGTGCCTCGTGCGCGCCGCAAGTGAGGGAACGTGGGGCAACAGCGTCCTTGTCACGATGCGGGCTGCGACTCTGGCGCGCCGGGGCACGCCCACGGAGGAGTGGTTCCGGATCACGGCCGCCTATTACCGGGAGGGTGTCGCCGCGGATCTCGTGGAACCGACAGCCGCCGCACTGCTGGACGATAGGCGACGTGTCGAGCCGACGATCTTCGAGGATTTCGACAATCTTAGCCTGGCGGCGGAGGATGCGAATTACGCCGTGGGGACGGTCGCTGCCGGGTCGCAGCTCGTTAGAATCGCGCAGTGTGCGCGCGGATTCGGCGCCGCAAACTCACGCTCCGTGCCGCTCACCGGCGGGACCACCATCGCCGCCGGGATTGACGACTACGCGGGTGATTCGGACGGCGACGCCGGCGGTCCGCGGGGCCTCGCGGGGCTTGCCGCCGTCCAAGAGGTCGCCCTGTTGGCCGTGCCCGACGAGGGCGGCGTGGCGGGGCTGCGCGACAAGATCATCGACACCTGCGAGAGGATGAAGGACAGGTTCGCGCTGCTGTCCGCGCACGGCGTGTTGGGTGTCGCGACATTGCGTGCACCTCGCGACACGTCATACGCCGCGTTCTATTATCCGAGGATACGAGTACCGGCTCCGCACACGGCGGCTGGCGAGCGGGTGGTCGCACCAGTCGGGCATATCGCCGGGATTTACGCGCGCGTCGACGCGGCGAGGGGCGTGCTCAAGACGCCCGCCAATGAAGTCGTCCAGGGCCTTGTTGCGGGCGATCACGGCGCCACCCGCGGACCGGTCGAGTCCGTCGTCTCGAGGATCGAGCACGACGTGCTGAACCCTCGCGGTGTGAATGTCATCCGCGACTTCCGCGCGGAGGGGCATGACGTCCGCGTATGGGGCGCCCGGACGATGTCCTCGGATCCGGAGTGGAAGTACATCAGCGTCCGGCGGATGTGTATCTTCATCGAGCAGTCGATCGCCCGGAGCCTGAGGTGGGTAGCGTTCGAGGTGAACGACGAGAAAACCTGGCTCGCCGTACGTACCTCGATATCGGACGTTCTGCGGGCGCTGTGGCGCGAGGGCGCGCTCATCGGCGGGACGGAGAAGGAAGCGCTCTTCGTGAAATGCGATCGCACCACAATGAGGCAGCAGGACCTGGACGAGGGACGGCTCGTCTGCACGATTGGCGTGGCGCCGCTCAAGCCGGCGGAGTTCGTGATTCTGCGCATCTCGTGGCAATCGGCCGTACTCGCGCCCTGAGGAATTAGCGGTGGCGTATACTGCGCGGAAACGTCAGTCAGCTTTCGCCCGGCGCCCGGGGTGAGTGGAGGTTCCCATCAGTGAATCGCCGATCTTCTGGGAAATCCTGATTCAGCTCATCGAGGAAGGGCAGGTCATCCCCGTCGTGGGCTGCGATCTGCTGACTGTGAGCGACGGGCGGGATCAGAAGCTTCTTTACCC
>JALZOC010000470.1 GCA_030857365.1 Acidobacteriota bacterium | reverse complement strand
ATCCCGGTCCGCGCCTCGAAGAGCGCGCGGATCCGATCGTCGGGGATGGCGGGTGTGGGATCGAGGTCGATCCCCGCGTAGAGCGTACCGAAGGCCGACTCGGTGGCGCCCGTCCGGGATTGTCGCGCCACATCACCACCGAAGACGCGGATGCCACGGTAGTACTGATCGGAACGCTGATGCACTCGTCCCTCGATCTGCGTGTCCTCTCGCGTGTTCCGCAGGCGGAGCTCGCCGTGCCGCAGCATACTGTCGACCCGTCCGTCCCATTCGCGGAGCTCGGCGGGGGATCGCGCTTCGATCGTGATCGTGCGGCGCGTCTCCTGCGCGATCAGGGGTGGGACGACCGCCGCCCAGGCGAGGCAGACTGCGGCTCCGGCCGCGTACGCGGCGCTGCGAACAATCATGAAGTCTCCTGTGGAAGCATCAGCGCCAGCCCGCGCCGTGGGGGCGGTCCGGCGTCAAGTGCGTGGGGAACCCGGCCATTCTACGACGACTGGGCAGACTTGCCGCATGAATCGGACGCGGACGTACGCAGGCCGGGACTTCAGCCCCGGCTGGCGCATCAGCGCCGGAGGAGCGGGAAATAACACAGCGCGCCGATGTAGACGTCGAACACCGCACCGCCGATGGAAAACCACCGCGGCGCCATTCCGTCGGGGAGCGGCCAGCCCGGGCGGTGTGCGACGTCGAGCACGGCGTGTGCGGCGAACGCGAAGGCCAGCATCGTGAGCGCCTGGTGGGGATCCCGCACCAGGGTCGCGGCGGCGACGACGAAGAATCCCACGGCGAGCGCGACGTCGAAGCCCACGCCGAGCTGCGCTTCATGCGCGACCGCAAGGCCGACGTAGGCGCCGGCGGCCATCGACAGCAGGAGCGCGGCGATTTGCGCCAGGCGGAGCTCCGCGACGAGCCTGTCCGGAGAGCCCACCGGTATCATCGACGTGCGGACGGCCTGCCAGGTGAGACCAAGGCCCAGAGCGGCAAATGCGACGACGGTCGTCCGGAAGCCTTCAGTCACCGCCGGGAAGTATAGCTGCTCATCGGATGGGCCGGTGCGAGACGTCGGGGATCGCGTCAGTTCGGCTGGAGATGGTCGAGTGGATCGATGCCGTAATCAGCCGCGTCCACCGGGGCGGCGATCGAGTCGCCTTCGGCTCCCGCGCGCGCGGGTTCCCATAGATTGCGATCGTATGGGAGATCGAGCCGGCTGCCGTCGGCCGCGAACAGCACGCGGACGCGGGGCCGGTGCGGATCGGGCGCGTGTGCTTCGGTGACCACGGCTATCTCGCCGGTCGTCAGCCGCACGAGGTTGCCTGGAGGATAGATGCCCAGCAGCTGGACGAACCGGCGCACGAGATGCTGGTCGAACTGTGTCCCGTCGTTGCGTTTCAGCACGGCCAGGATGCGGTCGGTCGGAAACGCCTGCTGGTAGGCGCGCTGGGACCGCATGGCGTCGTACACGTCGGAGATTCCGCAGAGCATCGTGCCGAGATTCAACCCCGCCCTCCGCGCCTGCGCGGGATAGCCGGTGCCGTCCTGCCGCAGGTGGTGCTCGAAGGCGACGACGGGCGCGAGGATGGGCATTTCCGGCGTCCGTCGCAGGATCTCCGCGCCGTCCACCGTGTGCCGGCGCATGATGTCGAACTCCTGGTCGGTGAGCTTGTCGGGCTTGTTCAGAATCTCCTTCGGCGTGCGGACCTTGCCGATGTCGTGCATGAGCGCGGAGAGCCCGAACTCCCGCAGCAGCCGGCCGTCGATCCCGAGCGCCCGCGCCTGCCCCATCGTCAGGATCGAGACGTTCACCATGTGCGTGAACGTGTAGTTGTCGTAGCTGCGCATGGCGGTGAGCGCCACGAGCGCGGTGCGATTCTGGGTGACGGCATCGGCCAGCCCCTCGATCGCCTGCACTGCCGCCGGCAGATCGGGTTCTCCTTCCGTCTCCGCGCTCTCCCAGGCGACCTCGGCGACCGAGACCGCGCCTGCGTAGAGCTGCCGGATGGCGGCCATGTCGCTGCCGATGCCGTCGGTCCGGCGGTCGTCGGCCGTGATGCGCCCGACGCTGATGTGCGGGAACTTCCAGGCCGACTCCTGCGGCTCCGCCTTGCCAAGCGCCGCGAGGCCAAGGATGAAGGGGGTCAGTTCCTGCTGCGTCACCCCCCGATCGAACGCGACGCGCTCAATCTCGTGATCCTTCAGCCGCTTGATCAACTCCGCCATCCCCAGGCTCGCGCGCGACATGGGCGTGTCGGCGACAACCAGCTGCGACCCGACGATCCCGATGGCGACCGAGGGCTGGGCGGCGTGCAGGGCATTCAGCACGACGAGCAGCCCTTCGACGTTCTTGCCGAAGAGCGGATGGTCGGGCGCGTAAAGCTGCGCCGCCCGGACGCCCGACGCGAAGCGGCGGAGCAGCTCGTCGTAATGGCCAATGCGCGTCTGCAGGTCGGACATGTTCTGGTTCGGGGTTCCGGGTTCGGGGTTCCGGGTTCGGTTCCGGGTTCAGGTTCGGTTCCGGGTTCAGGTTCGGTTCCGGTTTCGGGTTCCGGGTCCGGGTTGAGGCCCGCCAGGAAGCTGTGCGCGGGCGGCGGCCCGGACGCCGCGCGGTCCGTTCGCCGCGGCGCTCCGCAGCGCGTCGATCGCTTCCGGTGTTCCGATTTTCCGCAGCGCGAGCGCGATGCTCGTGCGCTGGCGCCTGGTGCGGGCCGGGGCCCACCACTGTCCATGCCTGAAGGCGGATCGGAGCGCCTCGACCGCGTCGGCGCCCCCGGCGGCTCCGGTCGCGCCGAGCGCCTCGATGGCGGCCGCGTAGACGTGCGGTATCGACATGGGATCGAGCTGGCGCACCAGGAAGGAAAAAAGCGGGACGGCCCGCCTGTCCCGGATCGCCATCAGATCGCGCCCCAGCCTGTCGCGGTCCTGGCCGGTCGCCGTCATGAGCGCGGCGAGGAGGAGCCCCGAGGCCTCCTCGCTGCCATTGAATGCCAGCGCCTGGATGGCTTCGCGCCGCACGAGCGGCTCGGCGTCGGTGAGCAGCGGCACGATCTGCTTCAGCCCTTCGGTCCCGCCGAACTCCCGCAGCAGGTATGCCGCCGTTCGCCGCACTTCCCAGTTGGGCGCGGCCATGAGCTGCTGCACGGCGTCGCGCCCCTGGGCTCCGTAGCCGAGGAGGATGTCCCGCAGCCGGCGACGCGACCGCGCGTCCTGCTCGGTCGCCAGCACTTCGGCGAGCGGCCCGACCACGGCGGTGCCGATTGCGTGGCACAGCCGCTTGAAGCGCTCGTAGCCCTCGTCCGGCACGCTGCGCAGGTGCGGCGTCACATGCTTCATCACGGAGCCCCCGGCAAACCGCTCGAGCGCCGCCCGGGCGTGCGGCTGCCGCTCGATGCCGGAACCCTGGTCGATGACGGTCTCGATGAGCTGCCATGCGTGTTCGAAGCCCCCGGCCCTCACGAGATCGTCCGCGTGCGCGGCGACGGTCTGCGC
>JALZOC010000469.1 GCA_030857365.1 Acidobacteriota bacterium | reverse complement strand
GGGCGTCGCCGAGTTCCTTCAGCAGGGCGGCAGCCCGCGTTTCCGCGGCCGCCTTCAGCGCGCCCGCCGTATCCCACTTCGCCACGATCGGCAGCGCCGCGGCCGTCGTCGCGGGATCGTCGAGAAGCGCCTGCACGGCTTTGGTAACGGCCGCGTCCATCGCAAGCGTGCCCGTCATCTGCGAAACGGCGCGGACCACTGCGACCTTCAAGGGAGCTGCCGGCCCCGGCGCCCTGGCGGCGGCCGTCAGCAGCGGCCCCGCATTTGCCGGGAGGGCGGACGGCAGGACGGCCGTCACGAAATCGGTCAGCGCGTCGGGGCGTGCATACGTCAGCGCCTCTGCAATGTAGGCGGCGGGGTCCTCCGTCGCCGCTGCCGCAACGGCGGAGCGGGTCCAGTTGTCGGTGGCCTGCGCGAACGTATCGAGCAGCGCGCGCTTCTGCGCGATGGTCTTCGCGCTTCGTGCCTGCTCGTAGAGTTCGAGCACCTTGCTGCCCATCGGCTTCCTGATCTTCGCAAGGCGTGCATCGGACGGATGATGCTCCTGCGCGAGCCGCCAGGCCGTCGCCTTCACATGGGCGTTCGGGTGCGTCTCCATCGCGCGAATCAGGGAGGGGAGATCCCTGGCGTCGAGCGCAGGAGCGTCGAGCGTCCGCGCCTGCTTGTGCTGCACGCGCCAGATGCGCCCGAAGAAGTGATCGCGGTCCGGCCGGAGCGCCGCGT
The DNA here is from genome assembly GCA_030857365.1 of Acidobacteriota bacterium. GTDB lineage: Bacteria > Acidobacteriota > Vicinamibacteria > Vicinamibacterales > 2-12-FULL-66-21 > JALZOC01. The sequence goes on along the minus strand of JALZOC010000469.1, from coordinate 2,764 downwards.
TGGCGGGCCCGTGCAGGGGCCCTCGCGTGTCGTTGTGAATGACGGCCTGGTTGTAGAAGTCCACGATGTAGAGCGCGCCGTCCGGGCCGACGCGGGTCTCGATCGGGCGGAACCAGAGATCGCGGCTGCGCATGAACTCCGTCTCTTCGCGGCCCGGCTCCTTCTGCGTCGTGTAGCTCACGCCGTCGGGCCTGACGAACTGGTGGTGCACGATGTTCAGCGTCGGCTCACCGGTGAAGTAGGAGTAGGTCCATTTGTCGGGCCAGGCGCCCCCCTCATACACCGCGCACCCGGCCGCGGCGGTGAACTGCCCCACGAGGTCGATCTGCACGTAGGCCTGCTCGGGCCACGTCATGGCCGGGTACGTCTTCTGGCCGGTGATCATGCCCTTCCACGAGGTCGTGCCAGGGACCCGGGCCCTGGCGAGGACGTATTCAGGCAGGACGGTATGGAAGAACACCGTGCCGCTGGTCGGCTGCGTCCAGAAGACCTGGCCGTCCCACGTGATGTCGAGCCCCCACGTATTGCCCCCGCGGCTGCTGTACTGTTCGAACGCGCTGCCGTCCGGGCGGAATCGCACCACGCCGCTTCCGTCGCGGCCGAACTGCCTGCTGCCGTCGGGCGAGGTGACCATCCCGACGCTGTACCCGTGCGTCGCGTAGATCCATCCGTCGAGCCCCCAGCGCAGGTTGTTGATGACCGCGTGCGTGTCGGCCGTCCCGAGCCCGGTGTACAGCTTCGTCCGCTTGTCGCCCACCTGATCGCCGTCGGTGTCTTCGACGTACCAGATGTCCGGCGCGGTCGCTACGATGACGCCGTTGCGATGGAGCACGAACCCTGTCACCAGCTCGAGCTTGTCCGCGAACACGTGCTTGCGATCCATCACGCCGTCGCCGTTGGTATCCGACAGAATCGAAATGGTGTCCTCGGGATCGCGGGCCGGCCGCAGCGGCTGCAGCGATCCCGTGTCCTTCCATGGTGTCGTGTTCGGGACCCGCAGGCCGTTCGGGTACTCCGGCGTCTCGGCGACCCACAGCCGCCCCTTCTCGTCCCAGTCGATGTTCATCGCCTTGCGAATGAGCGGTTCGGCGGCAACCAGCGAGAGGTCGAACTCCGGATGCACTTCGATGTGTGCCGCCGCCTTCGACGGGTGCGTGGGGCCCCCTTCGACATAGCGGAGCGCATCGCCGCGCTCGTCCGCGGCGAGCAGCGCGTCGACGTCGGATCGCTTTCCTGCCCAGGCGATGCCCCGCAGCAGGATGGCACGGTAGTTCACCCGGTTGAAGGTCTCGTATCGATGCCCCGGAATCGAGACGAACGAACGATACGGCGCGCGCCCGCCCTCGATGGTTCGCTCGTACGTCCACATCTGAGGCTGGAAGTCGTAGACGCTGACCTGCTTGCCGCCGCCCGTGAGCTCTTCGGCCCGCTTCTGAAAATTCGCATTGCGGGCGCCCGCGGGTTTCGGCGTATACGCCGCGGCCAGGACCCGCACGTCCGGCATCATGTCCATGTCGTAGTAGATCTCGTCGTCCATCCCCCAGTTCGACGCGTCTTTCGTGATCGGGCTGTCTCGATCCGTGAAGTACAGATGCATGGGCCCTTCGAGCCATTTAGTCGTATCGAACCGCCAGGATCCCCCGGTGATCCTCTTGTACCAGTCGGGGTCCCTCGAGACTGCGGCCGCGTGAATGACCACGAGCCCGCCGCCGCGCCCCAGGAACTCGGAAAGATTCTGCCGATCGGCCGGGTCCGGGATGTTGCCAGCCTCCGGGGCGTGCAGCACGAGCACGTCCGTGTCGTCGAGCTGCGCCTTCGTCGGGAAGGCGTCTCCGCCGGTGGCGCTGGCGCCGCGTGCGTTGAGCAGCGCAACCCACTCCTTCAGGAAGCGTGGATGATCGTGTGCACCGGGGCCATGCGTCTTGGGTCCGGACCGGATGAAGACGCGCAGCTGGCTCGGCGGGGCGTTCTGGAAAGGAGCGGTGAAGGGGGTGGTGAACGTGGTCAGCGTCGTCATGCCGACCGCGATGAGGATGAGCAGTACTCGCATGGCGCGGACTATATCGGCGGATCCGGCGGGCGTCAACGCCGCCCTTTTCTGCCAGTCCGGGAACAGGCGGGGCACTGGCGGCGAAAGCCATCAGGCCGCAGGTTTGATCCTTGAAGAATCGCAGCAGCTTGCTTATAGTCAGCAATCCAGTTGCGGCCCTCCCGCCGGACGGCGTTCAGGAACGGGGGAAAGCGACGGAGAAGCTGAAGGTTCAGGAGGCTGTCATGAACATGCGTGCGCTTTTGTTCTCGATCGGGCTGTGTCTGCTCGGGGCGGCGGGTTCGGCGGAGGCGCAATTCACCGCGCAATTGCAGGGCACCGTGACCGACCAGACGGGGGGTGTGCTGCCTGGCGCTGCCGTCGTGCTGCGCCACATGAACACCGGTGTCGAATTGAGGACCGCCAGCGACACCGACGGCGGCTTTCGCTTCCCCAACCTCGCCCCCGGGGGATATCAGCTGAAGGTCGAGCTGTCAGGGTTTCGAACCGCCACATTCGACGCCACGGTCCTCACGCAGCAGACCTCGAACGTCAAGGTGACGCTGGAGGTGGCGAGCGCGACGGAACAGGTGAGCGTCGTCGGAAGGACCGCCGGGATCGACGTCGCGGACTCGCGTGTTCACGCCACGTACGGCGAAGAGGCGCTCCGCGACCTGCCTTTCCAGGGCCGCAACTTTCTCGGGCTGATGGCGATCGCGCCGGGCGTGACGGGCA
>JALZOC010000468.1 GCA_030857365.1 Acidobacteriota bacterium | reverse complement strand
GCCCAGCACTCCGCCGCCGCCCCCGCCGGCGCCTCCCGCTCCGACGCCCGCGCCGCCGACCGAAGACGAAGTCTTCCGAAGCAAGACGCTGGAGCAGCTGAACGCGGAGAAGCCGCTGGCTGATGTGTACTTCGGCTTAGACTCGACCGATCTCAACGACGCGGGCCGGGCGGCGCTGCAGAAGAATGTGGAGTGGATGAAGCGGTGGGCGACCACCAGGGCGATGGTCGAGGGGCATGCCGACTCACGCGGCACGAACGAGTACAACCTGGCACTGGGGGAGCGCCGCGCCGACGCGGTGCGCGACTATCTCGTGAGCCTGGGGCTCGGGACCGACCGGCTCACGATCGTGAGCAAAGGGGAGGAGCAGCCGTTCTGCTCGGAGGACACGGAGGCCTGCTGGCAGCAGAACCGCCGCGGCCATTTCATCATCACCGCGAAGTAGGAACGGCGCGCATCTCGCGGACAATCCGCTCGGCCGCCTCGCGCGGATGCTGCGCGGCAATGATGGGACGGCCGACGACGAGGTAGCTGGCGCCGGCGGCGACCGCTTCGGCGGGAGTCATCGTGCGTTCCTGATCGTCCACGCGCGGCCGGGCGCCTGCGGCGCCCGTGTCGGCGGCCGCAGCCCCCTCGGCCCCCGCGGGGCCGAGGCCAACTCCTCCACGGATGCCCGGCGTGACGATGGCGAACCCGGCTCCGAAGCGTTGCCGGAGGGCAATCGTCTCCTGCGGCGAAGCCACCACTCCGTCGAGTCCCGCCGACTCGGCCAGCTGCGCGAGCCGGAGGACGTGGTCGAGTACCGGCACCTGTACGCCGGTTTCGGCCAGCGCCGCGCTGCTCATGCTGGTGAGCACCGTGACGGCCACGACCCGGGGGGGCTCCGCCCCCTTCCGGGCGGCGGTGTCGCGCGCGGCGTCGCGAGCTGCCCGCATCATGCGGGCGCCGCCTGACGCGTGCACGTTGAGCATCCATACCCCGAGCGCCGTCGCGGCGGCCACCGCCGTCGCCACGGTATTCGGGATGTCGTGGAATTTCAGGTCGAGAAAGACGCGATCGCCGCGCTCCACGAGGGTGCGCACGATCGAGGGGCCTTCGGCGGTGAACAGCCGGCTGCCGATCTTGACCCCCCCCGCCACGCCGCGCAGCGCGTCGGCGAGGGCCACCGCCTCGGCGGCGCTCTCCACATCGAGCGCAATCAGGAGCTGATCCACGCCGTTTCCTTCCTGGTCGTGTCGATGCTGCCGGTCAGGTCGGCCAGCCGGTTGACGGCGTGCCGCGCCATATACGCGTGGAGCCCCTGCAGCAATTTCCGCCAGAGGAACGGGTCCACGAAGTTGGCCGTGCCAATCTGCACGGCCGTCGCCCCCGCAATCATGAACTCCAGCACATCGTCGGCGGTGGCAATGCCGCCCATGCCGATGATGGGGAGTGCGACGGCCTGCCGGCACTCGTACACCATCCGGACGGCGATCGGGCGAATGGCAGGGCCGCTCAGGCCTCCGACGATGTTCGTGAGCTTGGGTCTGCGCGTGTGGACGTCGATCGCCATGGCGAGGAACGTGTTCACGAGCGAGATCGCGTCGGCGCCGGCGTCTTCGGCGGCGCGTGCGAACGAGGCGACGTCGGTCACGTTGGGGGTCAGCTTCGGGATGACGGGCAGCCGCGTGGCCTTCCGGACGGCGCTCACCACGTCGTGGGTGCCCGTGAGGCTGCAGCCGAACGTGATGCCGCCCTGCTTGATGTTGGGGCAGGAAATGTTCAGTTCGATTGCGGCGACGCCTTCGTGGTCCGAGAGGATGCGGGATATTTCGCAGTACTCGTCGATCGTCGTCCCGCATATGTTCACGAAGACGATCGCACCCCGTTCCCTGAGCTCGGGGAGCTTTTCGCGCACGAACCGGTGGACGCCAATCCCCTGGAGCCCGATGGCGTTAAGCATCCCGGCGGGCGTTTCGACAATCCGCGGAGGCGCGTGCCCCTCGCGCTCGGCCAGGAACAATCCTTTGACCGCGACCCCCCCGAGTGACGCGAGATCGACAATGTCGCTGTACTCGACGCCGTAGCCGAAGCATCCGCTGGCGGCGATCAGGGGATTCGGGAGCGTCAGCGAGCCGATCGAGACGGAGAGGTCCATATCAGTGTGCGAGGGCACTCCATACGATGCGGGACGCCTCGAACACCGGCCCTTCGATGCAGGATCGGACGAAGTGCGGAGCGCCCCGCTCGTCCCGCGCGAGCACGACACAGCTGTAGCAGCCTCCGAGCCCGCAGCCCATGACCTGTTCGAGCGAGACATCGCACGCGGTTCCATGCGTCGCCGCGAGCTGCGCGACGGCGTGCATCATGGGGGTGGGTCCGCAGACGTACAGGTGGACGTTCGTGGCCGACGGCGTAGACCGGAGCGCGGCGTCGAGCGGCCCGGTCACGTAGCCCTTCTGCCCGCGGCTCCCGTCTTCCGTCGCGAGGACCACCTCAACCCCCATGCGCTCGAACAGGTCGGCGTAGTACAGCTCCGATGCGCGGCGGGCCCCGTAAAAGAGCCGCGGCGTCCCCCCCCTCGACAGGACCGCTTCGGCCAGAGTGACAAAGGGCGCAAGGCCCACGCCCCCGGCCACCATCCAGGCGTGTGCGGGCGGAGCCGCAGGTTCGAAGGGGCGCCCGAGCGGACCCAGGCAGGCGAGGCGGGCGCCAGGTTCCGTCTCGTACAGGCGGGTGGTCCCGGCACCGACCCGCTTGTTCAACAGCGTGATGCCGGTCGCGTGCCCTCCGTCCCGCAGGATCTGGAAGATTGAGAAAGGCCGGCGCAGGAGCGGATCGGCGCCGCGGGAAGGCTTGACCATCACGAACTGGCCGGGGGCCGCGAGGGCCGCCAGCTCCGGCGCCGCAAGCGCGATCACACTGTAGTCGTCCGACAGCCGGGTGTTCGAGATCACCGCGGCGTCGACGTCGACGGGCATACGCGAAGTATACACTTGCGCCGTGCGGTTCCTGCGGATGCTCACGAACTCCTTGCTCGCGGGAGCGCTCGGCGCCGCCTATCTCACCGTCCTCGTGCTGCAGCTGAACCCGCAGATTCCCCTCCTCTCCGAGACGACATGGCGCTGGTTCACCATGATCGGGATGCTCTACGGCCTGCATCTCGCGGTGACGTTCTACGTCGTCATGGTCGTGCGGGAGTTCTTTGCGCTCGACGTGTTCTCTCCGGGGTGGATCAGCGTGCGGATGCTCGCCTGGATGGGCGCGGCCGCGGCGGCCGCCGCGGCCACGCTGATGTGGCTGAATGTTCGCGGTCTGTCGGCGGCGCTCACGGCCGACGCGGCCTGGAGGATGACCGCCGGTGCCGTGGCGACGACGGTGTCGGCCGCGGTGCTGCTCGCGATTGCCGTCGCGCACTACTCCTTCGGCAGGCGCGGAAGCCGGGTGGGGGCATCGCTCTTCGTGCTGGCGGCGTTCGGGTCGTTGGCGCTGCCGGTGGCGGCGCGGGGGGG
>JALZOC010000467.1 GCA_030857365.1 Acidobacteriota bacterium | reverse complement strand
CGATAATCCAGTCGGCCGATTTCACCACGTCGAGATTGTGCTCGATCACGATCACCGTGTTACCGGTGTCGACCAGCCGCTGCAGGATGCCGAGCAGTTTCTCGATATCGGCAAAGTGAAGTCCGGTCGTCGGCTCATCCAGGATGTACATCGTGCGCCCGGTCGCCCGCCGTGACAGCTCGCTGGAGAGCTTGATCCGCTGCGCCTCGCCGCCGGAGAGCTGGGTCGCCGGCTGCCCAAGGTGGATGTAGCCGAGGCCGACGTCGAACAGCGTTTGCAGCTTGTTCTTGATGTTCGGCACGTTCTGGAAGAACTCGAGCCCCTCCTGGACCGTCATGTCCAGGACGTCGGCGATCGACTTCCCCTTGTACAGGATTTCCAGGGCTTCCCGGTTGTAGCGCTTGCCGTGACAGACCTCACAGGGAACGAAGACGTCGGGCAGGAAGTTCATCTCGATCTGGATGATGCCCTCGCCCTTGCACGCCTCGCACCGGCCACCCTTGACGTTGAAGCTGAACCGGCCCGGCATATAGCCGCGCGCCTTCGCTTCCGGCATCTTCGAGAAGATCTCGCGGATCGGCGTGAACAGCCCGGTGTACGTTGCCGGGTTCGAGCGCGGTGTGCGGCCAATTGGCGACTGGTCGATGTCGATCACCTTGTCCAAGTTGGCGATGCCGTCAATCTCCTTGTGCGTGCCGGACCGCTCCCGCGCACCGTTAAGTTCATGCGCGAGCCGCTTATACAAGACCTCGTTCACCAGCGTGCTCTTGCCGGAGCCGGAGACTCCCGTTACACACACGAACCGGCCCAATGGGAACTCAACCGTCACATCCTGCAAGTTGTTCTGCGACGCGCCAGTCACGCGCAACGACTTACCACTGCCCTGCCGCCGCTCACGCGGTATATGGATGCTCCGCTTGCCGCTCAGGAACTGGCCGGTGATCGACTCCTCACAGCGCTCGATCTCCCGTATCGGTCCTTCTGCCACCACGTGCCCGCCGTGCTCCCCGGCGCCCGGCCCGATGTCCACGAGCCAGTCCGCAGCGCGCATGGTGTCCTCGTCGTGCTCGACGACCAGCACGGTGTTGCCCAGATCGCGCAGTCGGGAGAGCGTCCGGATCAACCGCTCATTGTCCCGCTGGTGCAGCCCGATGCTCGGCTCATCCAGGATGTACACCACCCCCATCAGGCTACTGCCGATCTGCGTCGCGAGCCGGATGCGCTGCGCCTCGCCGCCCGCGAGCGTGTTCGCGCTGCGTTCGAGCGTCAGGTAGTCCAGCCCGACGTCCACGAGGAAGCCCAACCGCTCGCGGATCTCCTTGAGGATCGACGCGGCGATCATCTCGTCGCGCACCGTCAGTGGCTCCGCCCCGTCATACGTCCCGGTCGCGAGACCTTCCGCAAACGCCAGCGCCTCGCGGATGCTCAGGCGCGTGACCTGCGTGATGTTGCGCGCTGCGACCGTGACGCCGAGGCTCTCCGGCTTCAGCTTCGCGCCCTTGCACACGGGACACGGCTGGAGCGACATGTACCGCTCCAGCTCGTTGCGCACGAAGTCGGAGGTGGTCTCCTCATATCGGCGCTGAAGGTTCGGGATCACTCCTTCAAACGCGGTCTTGAACCGCTGTCGCCGGTGCTGCACGGGAATCACCTCCCCGTTCGAGCCATGGAGCAGGATATGCACCTGCTGCGGCGTAAGCTCGCGCACCGGCGAGCGGACGGAGAACGCGTAGCGCTCCGCCACGGCGTCCAGTACACTGCGCCAGTACGCGGCGGTGTTCGGCCCTTGCCGCGCCCACGGTTGAATTGCCCCCTCCGCGATCGACAACTTTGTGTCCGAAATGACCATCTCCGGGTCGAATACCAGCCGGGCGCCGAGTCCGGTACATTCCGGGCACGCGCCGTGGGGACTGTTGAAGCTGAACGAGCGTGGTTCGATCTCGCCGACGCTGATGCCGCAGTTCGGACAGGCGTTCTGCTCCGAGAACATCAACTCCTCGCCACCGATGATGCTGGCGACGACCAGCCCCTCGCTCAGCCGCGCTGCGGTCTCTATCGAGTCCGCCAGCCGCTGACGCTCGCTCGGATCCTCGGACGGGTTGCGAATCACGATACGGTCCACGACCACCTCGATCGTGTGGCTCTTATACCGCGCGAGGTCAATCGTCTCGTCAAGGCCATGGACTTCCCCATCCACGCGGACCCGCGCATACCCTTTCTTCGACAGATCGCCCAACAGGCTGGAGTACTCTCCCTTGCGGTCGCGCACGACCGGCGCGAGGATCATCAAGCGCGTGCCGGAGGGCAAGCGCGCTATGGTGTTCGTGATCTCCTCGACGCTCTGCTCGGTAATCTCCCGTCCACATCGCGGGCAGTGCGCCCGGCCGATCCGCGCGAAGAGCAGCCGCAGATAATCGTAGACCTCCGTGACGGTCCCCACGGTCGAGCGCGGATTGCGGGTCGTGCCCTTCTGGTCGATCGAGATGGCCGGCGAGAGACCGTCTATCTGGTCTACATCCGGCTTCTCCATTTGACCGAGGAACTGACGGGCGTACGCCGAGAGGCTTTCCACATACCGGCGCTGGCCCTCCGCGTAGATCGTGTCGAACGCCAGGCTCGACTTGCCCGACCCCGAGAGGCCGGTGAGCACGACGAGCTTGTCGCGCGGGATGTCTATGGAGATGTTCTTGAGGTTGTGCTCGCGCGCGCCGAGCACGCTGATCTTGTCGAGGGGCATTTAAGGACGGTCTCCCGAAGTTAGCAGTGTCATCAATTCTATGCGCACACCCGTTCTACGTCAACCGTCGGCAATGCCCAAATCGTGACGAGACTGTAAGCGTGGCAAGAACTGGTTCTGTCTGTTGGACTACGAGAACAGCACTTCCGGCAGGGCTTCGAACGACGCTGGGTCGACCGAGAGCACCAGGTCGTCCACCGCGACGTCCAGCACCAAATCCACGGTGACAAGCCGGCCCCAATCCGTGATGTCTTCGGGGCTGACGATGATGCCGACGAACTGCTCCCCGTCGTACGACAGCCGCCGCACCTGGCCGAGCGGCGCTCCATCTTGTGTCAGCACCTCCTGTCCCGGAGAGAACGCAACCGCGCCTTCGGGCACGTTGCCGATCTCCTCGACCACGAGCGGCGCTCCCCCAACGGTTGGCGCGTTCGTCGGCTCGCCAGTCCAGACGGCCGGCGCGGCGCCGATGATGACGCCGGGAGGATCGGCATTCTCCATTGGCTCCAAGTCACTTGCTGGGTCGACGTACCGGTGCATGCGAAAGTCTTCGAGGCGTTCGAGTTGCTCCACGGTCAGCCTGAGTGAGACACGCCCTTCCGTAATCTCAGACACATGCTCGGCAGGCACGACGATGTCCCTGGTGGCCATCGCACCGCGCCGCACCACGACTCCAGCAAACGCATACCCTGCCGGTTCGTACATTACCCCGGAAACATGGCCCGCCTCGTCGTCATCCTTCACTTCAACCCGCTGTCC
>JALZOC010000466.1 GCA_030857365.1 Acidobacteriota bacterium | reverse complement strand
GCCGAGCACACTGCCTCGCAGCAACCGCAGCAACCGCAGCAACCGCCGCAACCGCCGGCACCGCCGGCACCGCCGGAGGAGGGACATCCCTCGCACAAGCCGGCCGACCCGGCCCCCTACCCGCCGGGCCAGCCCCCGCCGACAGGGCTTCCTCCGCTCACGGACGAGGATCGCAAAGCTGCGTTTCCCGCCATCAATGGACAACACACGGTGCACGACGACGCCGTGTTCACCTACGTGCTGTTCGATCAGCTCGAATGGCAGTCCAGTGGTGGCGGCTCGGGTTTCAGCTGGGACACCAAGGGCTGGATCGGGCGCGACGTCAACCGCTTCTGGTTCAGGACCGAGGGAGAGGCGGAGAGCGGCGAGCTGGGTGACGCCGAGGCCCATGCGCTCTACGGGCGGGCGATCGCCCGTTGGTGGGACCTCGTCGTCGGCGTTCGTCAGGACATGAGGCCCGGTCCCGCGCGGACATGGGCGGCGGTCGGCATTCAGGGCCTCGCGCCGTACTGGTTCGAAGTCGAGGCGACGGCGTATGTCGGTGAAGCCGGGCGGACGCACTTGAGGATCGAGACCGAATACGAACTGCTGCTCACGAACCGGCTGATGCTTCAGCCGCTCATCGAAGCTGAGATCTACGGGAAGGCCGATCCCGGGCGCGGCATCGGTGCCGGACTGAGCTCGCTGGAAACCGGCCTCAGGCTTCGCTACGAGATCCGGCGGGAGTTCGCGCCCTACGTGGGCGTCACGTGGAATCGCAGGTTCTTCGGCACCGCCGATCGGGCAAAGGCCGAAGGCGAGGAGACCAGCGGAGCCCGGCTGGTGCTGGGCATGCGTGTCTGGTTCTGAGAACAGTCGCACACGAAGCCGCTCATGGGACCGGCGGTTTCTCCGACACGAGGTCTGGTCCCGTCACTGGGGAGAACAGCAATGACTCGAAGAGTAGGGTTGGCAATCCGATGCAGATGAGTTATTGGCGCTTCGCCGCGATGATCGCCACATCGACGCTGGTGATGTTCGGTCTGATGTACATCCACATGGAGGCGATGATCCCGCATCACTCGATCGCCATCCTCACCAGCGAACGGTCCGGCATCGAGGATCCCCGCGTGCGCAAGCTGGCCGACGAGATCATCGAGGCCCAGCGCAAGGAGATCGCCGAGATGACGTACCTCATTCGCGCGCTGGCGCGAGGGGGTGCAGGCGGCCCGCAAGCCGAAGCCGATGGCCGAAGAGATGCCGGCTGCCGAGGCCGTTCGGAGCGCCGATCGGCTGCAGGTCGGACAGGATCTGGAAGTGGGTTACGGCGGATTCTACGAGTGCAAGCAGTAGCCCGCAGCTAGGAGCTCGATTTCCCCTTGACCGTCGTGTGCGCGACGAGCCACACGAGGTTGACCGCCACGGGGGCGCCGCCCGACTGGGCGGGCTCGAGCCGGCCGCGGGAGAGGGCGTCGATCAGGTCGGTGACGTCCTGCTCCCCATGCGCGCTGAGCAACTCGAGCCCGGACACCCGGCCTTCACGCGTCACGATGGCCGACAGCGGGAGCATCCGATCCTCGTGTTCGAACGACCGTTCGAGCGTGGCGTACACCACGCCGAACTCAGGGACGCTGGGAACGCGAATCCGGCCGTCGAGGCGCGCGGGATTCAGGTCCGACCCCGAGGGCGCCCCCATCACGGTAATCATCGCCGCGAGCGAGTCGCCCCGCTCGGGCGATGCGAAGTGCAGCATCGAGAGCACGGCGGCGGCGCACAGGAACGTGCCGGCCGTGGACGCCAGACCAATCCACACCAGGTGCATGTCGTCGAACGCGCGCGCCGTGCGCGCCATCCAGGACTCGTGCGCCTCGGCCCGCATCCGGCTGATGACCGCCGAGCGCAGGCCCGTCCAGTCGTCGGAGGGCGCCGGAGCCGCGGCGAGCCGCAGGGCGTCTCCCACCGTCCGGACATCGCCAAGCAGGCGTGAGCAGGAAGCGCAATCGTGCACGTGCGCTTCGACCGCGATCTGGTCGCGCACCGGGAGCTGGCGATCGTGGAACGCCTGGAGACGCCGCCGTGCCGCCGCGCAGGTCCATCGCGTCATGCGTCCCTCAACTGTGCGCGCAGGGCGTCACGAGCCCGCGCAAGGCGGGACTTCACCGTCCCGACGGCAACCCCGAGCGAGAAGCCGATTTCCTCGTAACTCAAGCCGTCGATCTCCCGGAGCACGAGCGCCGTCTTCTGATCGAACGGGAGCTGATCGAGCGCCGTCTTGATGCGCTCGGCGAGCTGCTTCTGCCGCAGCAACCGATCGGGAGCGCCCCCGTTGTCCGGAGCGGCGAGCTCGCCATGGTCGCGGATATGCTCGTCGAGCGAGACCTGCTGGGCGCGGTGCCGGCGCCGCCAGAACCGCTGCCGGTTGCGCGCCTGGTTGACGACGATGCGGTAGATCCAGGTTCGGAGCGTCGACTGCCCGCGAAACGTCGGGAGCGTTCTGAAGACCCGGAGAAAGACTTCCTGGGAGAGGTCGAGGGCTTCGTTGTGATCGCCGAGCAGGTTGAGCGACAGCTGATACACCATCCGCTGGTGCTCGGTCACGAGCTCGGCGCACGCGTCCTCGTCGCGCGCCGCGCAGCGCTGAATGAGGGCGGCTTCCCGGCCGCCAACGTCGGTCCACGTGATGGAGGGTACGGGCTTCAACGTGAGTCCTTCCGCCATCTTACACCCCGATTCCGCGGGGAGCCTCCCGCCGGCTGCCTGAAAGCTTAGAACCCGCGCAGCCGCGGAAGTTCCCTCTCCGGGGCTTTCCGGCTGGAAGTCGGTGCTACGATACTTCACCGTGAAACGAGCGTTTCTGGCGGTGCTCCTGGTCATCCTGTGCGTGGCGGCGGCGTACGAGCTGGCCGCGGCCCGGCGGGAGCGTGAGTTCCTGCTGCTCGTGGAGCGCGGGGAGGCGGCGCTGGCTCGCGACGATACGTTTGCGGCCATCGAGGCGTTCAGCGGCGCCATCGCCCTGAAAGCGGATGCGATGCTCGGCTACCTGAAGCGTGGCGAGGCCTACAGGCGGCGTCACCAGCTGGACGCGTCAGCGCGAGAGCCGGGCGGGAACAGCGCTCTGGACCCGGCGGCCGACGCGGCGATGCGGGACCTGCGCCGGGCGGCCGAACTCGATCCGCTCGCGCCCCGGCCGCTCGAGTTGATCGGCGACGTCAGCTATGCGCTCCGCCGGTACGATCGCGCCGCCGAGCGCTATCAGGCCTACGTCGATCTCGACGACCGGTCGCCGCGCGTGCTCTATAAGCTCGCGCTCGCGCACTACACCGCGGGCCGGCCGCTGCCGGCCGTGCGCGCGCTGCAGCAGGCGGTCGTGCTCAACGATCGCTTTGCGGAAGCGTTCTACCTTCTCGGCCTCTGTTATCGCGACCTGCTGAAGCCCCGCGAGTCGCTCCGGGCGCTGGAGGCCGCCGTGCGCATCGCACCCGCGCTGGTGCAGGCGCTCGAAGAGCTCGCCGATCTGTACGGG
>JALZOC010000465.1 GCA_030857365.1 Acidobacteriota bacterium | reverse complement strand
CTCCCAGGTAGCTTCGCACCCGGTCCCGCAGCACACTGGCCTTGCCGACGTACAGCGTGTCCCCGTGCCCGTTGTAATACAGGTACACCCCCGGTTGCTCCGGTACGCGGGCAATCTGCCCCTTGAGATCCCCGATTGGCATACAGTAGACTGCGCGTCTCGCGCCTGTTCAGATAACCATTCGATTATAGCGCTCCACTTTTCCTTATGACCCTTACCGGGCTCATCGGCCGCATCGGCATGTTCCCGATGCAGCTGATCATCAGCACCTGCGTGGCGCTGCGAATCCATCCGAATATCCTGACCTTCCTCGGGCTGCTCATCAACGTGGCCGCGGCGTACGCGCTCGCCCGCGGGCGGTTCATCGTCGCCGGGTTCATCATGGGCATCGCGAACATCTTCGACTTCATCGACGGGAAGGTCGCGCACGAGTTGAAGGCGGTCAGCGTCTTCGGGGGATTCTGGGATTCCGTGATCGATCGGTTTTCCGACATCGCGCTGTTCGTCGGTCTCATCTACCTGTACTCGCGGATGGGGCGGACCGACTACGTGATGATCACGGCGCTGGCGATGATGTTCGCGATCATGACGAGCTACACGCGGGCGCGCGCCGAGTCGCTGATCACCAGGTGCAAGGTGGGGTTCATGGAACGGCCCGAGCGCATCGTGCTGTTCCTGATCGGCGCCTTCACCAACCGCATGGCCGCGGTGATGTGGGTGATTGGCGTTCTGTCGTTCTTCACCGTGGCGGATCGGATCATCTACACCTATCGGGAGCTGCAGGCGCAGCCGGAGAAGGTCGTGGCATGAAGCGCGCCGCCACCCTCCCCGGCCGGATTCTCTGGAACACGTTCTTCTGGACGTACGAGCGCGCCACGTGGCAGTACGACCTCATGGTCATCGCCATCCTCGCGTTCGTGTGGCTCACGCCGCCGGACTGGCTCCGGGACCCGACCGCCTCGGGGTGCGGCCCCATCGGCTCGCTGATGACGTACCTTGGCCGCTGAGCCGAACTGCATGATGGCTCCCTGACCATCCAGAGTTCCACGTGCTGAACCTTCGACCGAAAACTGGTGGCTGACAGCTGACAGCTACTCTGCGTCAGCCCCCCTCACACGTCGTCCCGCTCGTCGTGCGCCCCCAGATCGAGCGGCTTCCCCGAGAACTGGATGTCCTGCGCGGCGATCTTGTCGCGAAGCAGCCGACGAGCCGCACCGTAGTGGATGTGCGGCACCGCCAGGCGCCGCGCGAACGCGCGCATGCGGTAGATCAGGACGAGCGTCACCTGCTCGCCCTGACCTTCCCGCCAGGAGAGCCCCCCGATGCGCGAATACGGAACGAACCCCCCATCGGCCCAGATGCCCTCCTGGTAGAAGCCCCGCCCGATTCGCAGGCTGAGCGGCATGGCGTACCCGTAGTAGACCAGCATCATGGTCTCGCCGAACACCTGCACGGGATGCACGTGCAGCACGCTCAGCTTGTAGATGATGAGCACGCTCAGGATCGCGCCCAGGCCGAGAAGCAGCCGGTAGAACGGCGGCTTCCTGCCCGGCCAGACGAGGAGCGCCGACGAGCGCAGCCGGCGGAAGCGCACGAACTGCAACACGAGGCGCACAACAGCCACCAGGAACCCCAGGCCGAGCACGAACAGCAGCTGCGAGAGCGCGTTCATGAGACTATTTTACGTCCGACGTGCCACGTGCAAGGTGCGACGTCACGGCGACGTGCGCGGGCGACGTCACGTGCGTTGTGCTACTGGCCGAGCGTCGGATCGAAACAGTGACGGCACCGCGCTTCGTACGTTCCCTGCGCGCCGACGAGCACGCGCTCGTGGCTCGCGACGAGCCGTTGTGTATGGTTGGCGGGAGAGCCGCAGACCATGCAAATCGCCAGGGTCTTCGTGATGTATTCGGCGATGGCGAGCAGCTGCGGCATGGGCTCGAACGGCTTCCCCAGGTAATCCTGATCCAGCCCCGCCACGATGACACGCTTCCGCTGATCCGCCAGCCTGCTGCAGACGGCCGGCAGTTCGGCGTCGAAGAACTGCCCTTCGTCGATGCCCACGACTTCGGTGTCAGGCAGGACCTGCTGGAGCAGATCGTGGGACGACAAGAGATCCACCGCAGCGATCCGCATCGCGCTGTGCGAGATGATGTGCGCGTCGCCGAAGCGGTTGTCGATCTGCGGCTTGAAGACCTGGACCGTGCGGCGCGCAATCTGCGCGCGGCGGAGCCGCCGGATCAGCTCCTCGCTCTTCCCGCTGAACATGCTGCCGGTGATGACCTCGATCCAGCCGGCATTGGGGCGGGGGATGGATTCGTCCATGACTCATGTCTCACGTGCGACGTGGCACGTGCAACACGTGCGACGTGTGCTACGCCCTCGAGAGGTATTCCCCCGTCTCGGTGCTCACGCGCACCTTGTCGCCCGTGTTCACGAAGGGGGGCACGTTGACGACCAGGCCGGTCTCGAGCCGGGCCGGCTTGATCTGGTTGCTCGCGGTGGCTCCCTTGATGCCTGGCGCGGTGTCGGCCACCGTGAGATCGACGGTCGGCGGCAGCTCGATGCCGACCGGTTCTTCTCCGTAGAATTCCACCTTGATGAGCGCGTCCGGAATCAGGTAATCGACCGACTCCCCGAGCGCCTCGGCGTCGATGTGCAGCTGCTCGAACGATGCGGTGTCCATGAAATGGAACGACTCGCCATCCTTGTAGAGATACTGCATCTCCCGCTCGTCGAGCACCGCGCGGTCCAGCGTGTCTTCCGACCGCAGCTTCTGGTCCGACAGCGTGCCGTTGCGGATGTTGCGGAACTTGATGCGCACGAACCCCCGCAGGTTCCCCGGGGTGACGTGCTGCAGCTCGAGCACTCGAAACAGATCGGTGCCGATCTTGACGAGCATGCCCTTCTTGAGTCGTGTCGCGTTGATGGAAGCCATGGATCTCCGCCCAGAACCTGCGGATCGTAGCACAGCCGCCGCGACCGGTGCTACGATCGGCGGATGTCGTGGGAACCGCTGCGCGACCTGCGCGCCTGGCAGGAGCGCCTCGAACGCCTGTCCACCCACCACGCCGACGCGTGGACGCCCCCGATCGACGTCTACGAGACCGAGGACCGGTACGTCGTGGCGGCGGAGTTGCCGGGGCTCGCGCGCGAGCACGTCGAGCTCGCCCTTGAAACGACGCGGCTGACCATCCGGGGCCGCCGTCCCGATCACACGGCGGAGAAGACGGAAGTGCTCCACTTCCACCAGGTCGAACGCGGACACGGCGAATTTGCCCGCTCGTTCGAATTCGCCGCAGCGATAGACGTGGACGCGGTCGCGGCGGACCTGGTCAACGGCGTCCTCACGGTCACCCTGCCCAAGGCGCCGGCCGCGCCGCCGCGCAAGATCGAGGTTCAGTGATGGTCAGACGCGCCGTTCTGGTATGGCTGTTCGGATCCCTCGGTCTCATGGCGGGCCTGGTCCTGACGGGCCGGATGCGTACCGCCGGGGAGACCGCCGCCGCGACGGCGC
>JALZOC010000464.1 GCA_030857365.1 Acidobacteriota bacterium | reverse complement strand
GAACGATCGTCGCCACAATGCTGCCCTACTCGGTGGCGTTCTTCATCGTATGGACCGTCATGCTGATCGCCTGGGTCATGGCGGACCTTCCGCTCGGCCCCGGGGCGCGGATGTTCCTGGATGTCGCGCGGTAGCGAGGGCGGTCAGCGAGGCGTTTCCCTCGACGCTGACCTCCATCGGTGGATCGTCGAGGGGCTCGCGGGACTTCACGGCGGGCAGGCCACACCATCGGGGCCGCCTCGTTGTCGCCGGCGAGCGGCTGGTCTATAACGTCGAACATCGTCGTCGGGTGGAGGGTGTGGGCGCCGCCCTACAGGTGCCCTGTAAAAGGAGAAATCGTTGATGAACTTCAGGCGCAGAGTTGTGTTCGCGGCGCTCGTCGCCGCTCTTGCGGCCCCGATGTGGATCACCGCGCAGGATCTGCATCCTTCGCGGAGGCCGAGCCCCATGGGCATGGCGCGCATCAGCCTCGGGGACACGTACGTGCGGGTGGTGTACAACCGTCCCTACAAGCGGGACCGCAACAACATCTTCGGGACCAAGGAGAGCGGGGCGCTCGTGCCGTTCGGCGAGCGCTGGCGGACGGGTGCGAACGAGGCCACCGAGATCACGGTGACGCGTGATGTCCTCGTCGCCGGCCAGAAGCTTCCGGCCGGCACCTACTCGGTGTCGACGACCCCCGGGGCAGACACATGGAAGGTGCACTTCAACTCGAAGCTTGGACTCAGCGGTCTCGGCACCTTCGCGAACAACACGTTCACGCCGGTCGATCTCGCACTGACTGACGTCCTGGTCGTCTCTCCACCGGCGACGCAGCTGCCGGCCGACAAGGAGGTGGACCAGCTGACCTTCGAGTTCGAGAAGACCGGCGCCGGGGCCGACCTCGTGCTGCGCTGGATCCGGACGGAGGTGCGTGTGCCGATCGCGCCGGCACCGTGACCGTGCGGGGTCAGACTGGAGGAGCGGAGGGGGTCTGGACTGGCGGTGAGGGAGGGATTCGAACCCTGGGCCGTACCGGCGTCCATGGCCTTCCGCCGGCATCCGAGTCGCAGATGCCTGATGGACGCAGATTCATTCAGAACGTCTGGCGTTCGCTCTGACGGCGACGTTTGTTCTGCGTAATCATTCGAACATCTGACAAGACGAACGTGCGCAGCCTGATTTTTGCTTTCCTCGACGGAGAACTTGAGAGTAGACTGCGCTGTTACAGATGAGATTGGTTCGGTTGTGGGAGGATGCGATGAGATACTTGCCGCTGACATTCTTGACGCTGCTCGGGCTCGCGGCCACTTTGCCAGCCGCCGCGCAGGATCCGATCACCTCGAATCCGGATGTATACCGTCTGGTGTTCGAGAACGCGGCCGTCCGCGTCCTTCGGGTGACAGTGAAACCCGGCGGGAAAACCACCCTGCACGGGCACCCCGATACGGTAATCGTGGCCCTCTCGGATGCGAAAGTGCGGTTCACGGGGAGCGATGGCAAATCGACCGACGCTCCGCTCAAGGCCGACCAGGCGATGTGGGCACCGGCCGAAAAGCACAGCGGTGAGAACCTCGAGCAGACGCCGGCCGATGTCCTGCTCGTGGAGCTGAAGGGCGGTAAGGCGACGGCCGGCACCATCCCTACCAACCGGTCGGAGATGAAGATTACGCCGTTCTTCGACAACCCCCGCGCCATGGTGTACAAGGCAACCACCGGGCCGAACTTCCACGAGCCGGCCGGCAGCACGCACGACTTCGATCAGGTGGTCATCGCGCTCGGCGACAGCGACGCGATGTCGGTGAACGTCGAAGGCAAAGCCAAGACGACCTGGAAGCGAGGCGATGCACTGTTCATTGGCCGTGGTATGAAGCACGAATCGAAGAACAGTAGCGGCAAGCCGCTCGACGTGATCGTCATTGCTGTCAAGTAGTCGCTCCGTCTCGTGATGGCACGGGCTCGCCAGCGGTGCGAACGGGGGCTGGCGAGCCCTGTGCCAACACCGGCTCGAACCGGATTGTCGTGCTACTTCGCCCTCCATGCCGCCGTGACCAGGCAGTTCGAACGGTCCCCTACGACCCGCCAGCCATTCATGCAACGGTAAGCTGATTCGGCAATCACGTCTGAACGCGGCCGTGATCGGACGCGAGCGGATTGCGTGGCCTTTCCCAACCGAAGCTTGCCGTTTGTTCGAGGGAAGGCCGTTGGTGGGCAGGGATTCGTCCGCCTTCGAAAAATGCCAGGGGAGATACTTCCTCGTGGCAACGACCCATCGCGCCGTAGCTCGCGCGATCACCCGAGAGCGGAGGCGGATGGCGGTGAGGCAGGGATTCGAATGCGTTGAGCGGACGTTTCTAACTCGGTGATAGCGCTCGACTTCTGGCCCTAACCATTTGAGTCCCTGCCACTTACCCAACGACGATCCGTTCTCTGGTGTACGCCCCAGTCCTCCGGAATCCGCCAGAGTTTTGGAGACCTGGTGGAGACACCTGGTACCCGGTATCCGTTTGGTCGGAGGTATCTATGGACTTTGATTCTCGCTGGAATGACGACCCGCGCGAACTCGATGATCATGGCTTGCGCGCCGAAGCCTTGGCGAAGGCGGGACGCGAGCTGAGTCAAGGCAGCCGTGGCGGGCTGTCAAATCCTCGCGAGCGCGAGCCACTCGGTGCTCGCGATGTGTTTACGCGCGACCTCGAATTGCCGCGCGGTCCGGAACGCGAGCGCGTCTGGGCTCGCGACTGTCGGTTCCTTCCGCGTCGTGCCCGCCGGCGATCTCCGCGACGGCCAGGACCGGCCGCTGGACCCGCACCGGGGCGATCTGAGGCACCTCAGAGACTCGGGGCTCGTCGAGACCATACCGGCCATCGGCCACGACCGCGCACTGGTCGTGCTCACGGAACGCGGCCGGGACGTCCTCGAGCGCAACCGCTGGTCCAGCGTGCACCGCGAAGAACTGAAGTGGGCGGCCGCGGAGCGGGACTTCGACCATTGGCGCGACGTTGACGAAGAGCGCACCAGACCTCAAGTGCCGGAGACGCGGCAGGAGTTCCACGTCGGGATCCGAACGGCGCGCCACACCCGATTCGCCGTGCACCGGCCGCGTGAGCTGACGCACGACGCGCAGGTGTATCGCGCCTACCTCAAGGACGCAGACCGGCTGCGCGAAGACGGCGCCTTGATCCGCCGCGTCATCCTCGACCACGAGCTGAAGCGCGAGTACCAGCAGTTCCTCCAGGAGCGCAATCGCGGTAAGTCGGACAGCGACGGCCGGCCCGATCGAACCCCGGAAGAGATCCATCGTTGGGCTGTTGAGCACGAGCTCCCGGACAACGACGGCCACGTCCAGTTTCCCGACGCCCGCATCGAATACGAGGACCGAGACGGGCACCTCCGAACGCTCGACATCGAGGTCGAGACGCTGCACTATCGCGGCGCTCACGCCGCCTCAAAGGCTTTATCTGGATTCAGTCGTCACAGCGCCGGCACCGCGCGTGTCGGCGGCGCTCGAGGGTATGGTGGCGGCGGCGGTCGCCGCGGG
>JALZOC010000463.1 GCA_030857365.1 Acidobacteriota bacterium | reverse complement strand
GGTATCGTACTCGGCCTGAACGGTCGGTTCGGCGGGCCGTGCACGGTCGTCGCGCCCCTGTGAACGGCTCCAGAGACGGGACGGAGATGGAACTCGATCACGTGTTCGTGATGTGCGATGTCGGGGTGCGCGGCGTCAACTATTCTTGCCGGTCCCGACAACTATTTCTGCCGGCGAAGGGCCAGCGAAGCGAGGCCCACCGCCGGGCCCTGCCTGGTTGATGACGGCCGGTCGGTGGCCGAGGCGCCTGTCGGCACGGTGGGGTCTCTGGCCCGCCCGAGGGCGGGCCAGAGACCGCGGCCTACTCAGGCGGTGGTGGCGGCGCGCGTGGCCTTGCCGCGGCGACTCGCGTGCTCGGTCCGAAAGCTCGGGACCTCGAACTCCAGCAGGACCGAGTGGTGGACCAGACGATCGATCGCCGCCGCGGTGGCCATCTGATCACGGAAGATGCGATCCCACTGCGCGAACATCAGATTGCTGGTGATGAAGACCGAGCGCCGCTCGTAGCGCTCGGCCAGCAGCGTGAACAGAATCTCGGCCTCCTCGGGGCTCTGCTGGATGTAGCCAACGTCGTCGAGGATGAGTACGTCGAACTGATCGAGTTTGCGCAGCGCCCGCGGGAGATCGAGGTCGCGCTTCGCCGCGAGCAGCTCCTGCACGAGACTATAGGTCGGCATGAAGAGCACCGCATGTCCGCGCTCGATTAGCGCGTGGCCCACCGCACACATCGCGTGGCTCTTGCCGACACCGGGCAGGCCGAAGGCCAGCACGTTGGTGGCCTCCTCGAGGAAATCGCCACCGGCAAGCTCCTGCAGACGACGGACCAGCGCCGGCGGCAGGCGTCCTTCGTCGAGCGTCCCGAACGTCTTCCCGGGGGGCAGCTTCGAGGCCCGACGCAGGCGCGTGATACGCCGCTCGTGCCGCTCCTGTGCCTCGAGGTCGAGGATCTCCAGCAGCAGCGGAAACGCGCTCGGCTGGTCGGCTTGGACAAACCGCGTCACCAACTCACGCGCGGCGGTCGTGAGACCAAAGCCGATCAGCCGCGCCGTGATCTGATCGCCCACGGTCACGGTCGTGGCGGCGCGTCTCATGCCGCGGCTCCGCCGCGCAGCGCATCGTAGACGGTCAGATCGGGCGCGGGAATGTGGACGGTCGGGACCACCAGCACGGGAGGCGCCACCTCGGCCTGCACGGTGCGCGCGTCGAACGCGAGGCCGGCATCGAGCAGCGTCGCCAGGACGGCGGTGACGCGCATCTCGCCCGCTGTCGCGGCGAGCTGCAGCACGCGCAGATACTCGAGGTCGGCCCGCTCGCCGTACGTGCGGGCCAAGGCATCGTAGGCGCGACGGAACGTGACCGACGGATACAAGTCCTCGCGATAGCGATAGCGCGCAAACGCCCCAGGCTTGCGCACCAGCCAGCCGATCACATGGCGGTAGTCGATGCGGTGCTCGTCTTCTTTCCGCAGCCGCGGCATCGTTTGCACGAGCTGATCGCGGTAGCGCACCTCGACCACATTGGGATGGACGCGGGCCTCGACCGTGTGGCCCATCAGCTGCGCGGGCACCGAGTACGTGCGGTGGGCCACGCGGATCGTGCTCCACCGGCGGACGACCGGGTAGTACGTCGTATAGCTGGGGATCGCCGCGGACGGCAGCGCGGCGAAGGTCGTGCGCTCCTCGGCGAGGCGGGTCGCCGCAGGCCGATTGCGCCAGTAGGCGACCACCTCCTGGACAAAGGCGTCATACGCGGCGACGTCGGCGAACGCGGCGTGACCGCGCACCAGCAGTGCCTGCGCGAGGAGGGCTTTCAGGCGGCGATGGGCTTGCTCGGCGACGCCATTTTCATGCGCGCGCCCCGGCGTGATCCGACTCGAGCGGATGCCGTAGTGCTCGAGCACGGCGCGGAAGCGCGGCGTCAGCGCACGACCGCCACTGGTTTTCAATTCGTGCGTCGCCGCTGACAGATTGTCGCTGCGCAGCACGGCCGGGACCCCACCCAAGGCCCAGAGCGCGCCCTGCACGCCGGCGACGAGTGCCTCGAACGTCTCGCCGAACGCGATCATCACCCACGTCCAGTGGCTGTAGCTGAGCACGAACTCGAACAGCAGATGCGGGAACGGCGCACCGGCGACCGTCACGCCCAAGTCCGTCGCGTGCGTGAAGTCAATCGCGGCCTCACGGCCGGGGACGGCCACCTGCGGGAAGAAGACCTCCGGCTCGACGCCGTGGCGCGCACGCCAGTCGCGAAAGCGGCGCTGCAACGTGCGCGCCTGTCCGGCATGGAACTGCTCGGGGTAGCGCGTACGCAACACCTCCAAGACCCACTTGGCCTCGAGGACCCCTTTGACGTCACGGCGCAACAGCGGCTCGACGTCGGTGTGCCACACCGCGGCGAAGGGATCCGGACGCGTCCGCCAGTCGCGGGCCCGTGTCGTCGCGCTCGGCAGCGGCCCCGTGTCCCACTCCCGCGCGGTCCGGAGACTCATGTCACTGGCGGCCGCCGCGGCCGCCTGGCTCTTTCCATCCATGCGCTTCTGCCTCAAGAGCCGAACCTGTGCATCCGTGACCATGGGTCAGGCTGACACGGCCGGCGAGCTGGGCCCGAAGCGGCAGATCTAGTCGTCGGCAACCGGCAGATTTAATTGTCGCCGCGCAGCATGTTCTGGGCAGCGGGAAGGCGCAGTTCCTTCCTGTGTGTGGCCGATGCCGCGCGTTGCGCGAGGCCCCGGACAGGCCGACGAGCGCACGTCAGCTTCCGCGCAGGCGCGGCTCCAGCAAGGACAGGTCGGGGGAGAGGGACGTGCAGCCGCCCGGGGCTTCCGCACCATCAAGCCGCAGAAGATCTGCGGCGGCCGTGGCTCCTTGGACGCGGGCAGGTGTTGGGACTCGGCGGCGAGCGGAGTTCGCGCTATCCGCCGGTGGTAGCCTGAGGGGAACCATCATGATCACGCTTGCCGATCGCATCACCGTCGATCCAGCACAGTGCGGCGGTCGGCCCTGTGTGCGGGGCCTTCGCATCCGCGTCACGGACGTGCTCGACTTGCTGGCGTCAGGCCTGACGCCTGCGGCGGTGGTCGAGGAGCTTCCCGATCTGGAGCTCGAGGACGTGTCGGCCTGCCTTCGATTCGCGAGCCGCCGCCTGGCACATCCTATCGTCGCCGGGTGATCTGACCAAACGGCTCGACAACCAGCTACCGCGCGCGCTCAGTTCGTGGATGCGGCCGACCCTGGGCGCCGACCGCGGCCGGTCGCCGATCTCCACAACGCTATCGGTTTGTGCTGGTGTGCAACGCCCGCTCTCGCTCCGCTTCAGCGGACCTGAAACTGAACGCCTTCGGCCTGCTGTAATGTGGCAAGCACTTCGAACAGGTTCTTGGCCTGCGGATTGCCGCTGGGTCCGAACATGCGCATCAGGCTCTTCGCCGGCGTATGCGTCCGGTCGCCGAGCTCCTCGAACCCGATGGTGCCGTTGATGTAGTCGCGAAGGATGGCTTTGCCCGTATTGACGTCGCCAGAGAG
>JALZOC010000462.1 GCA_030857365.1 Acidobacteriota bacterium | reverse complement strand
ACGCCGGCGCAGCTCCTCGCGGGTATCGACCCGCCAGGCCTTCGCGCGTGTGGCGTAGAGGAAGTGCTCTTTGATCGCCGGCTTGATCACCAGGGGCAGGTCCGCCTCGATGCGCCCGAGCTCCGCCTCGTCGGCGGGCCACCACGTCCTTGCCGTGGGGATGCCCAGCTCTTGCGCGCGTTCGTGCGTGTTGCGCTTGTCCCACGCGAAGCGAATGGTCTCCCAGCCCGGCGTGGGGACCCGAAAGCACCGCGAGAGCTCATCGCGGTAGCGCGAGCAGGCGGCGACCGTCTCCTCGCGCGTCGGATAGACGACCCAGCCGTCGAGCCGATGCCGCGCCGCCACGGCAAGCAACGTATCCGCACACCGACGCTCGTCGCGCAGATCCCCGACCCGCACCGAAGCGGTCGCATAGCGCGAGAAGCGCCCGATCGAGCGCTCGTCGTCGACAATGCACACAGGGATGCCGCGGCGGCCGAGGCTGCGCACGATCCCCAGCCCCTGGTAGTCACCGCCGACGACCACGGCGCCCACGCCGTTCATGCGGCTCCTACGCGTCACGCGCAGACTGTCGCGCTTACGGGCGCTTTTCACAAGGGGGTGGGCCAAGCCTCGCCACGTGCACCGCTACGTGCCTGTGCACGTCGAGGGTGCCCTCGGCACCTATTATGGATGACGCCCGCGCGGCGGCTGAAGCGGTCCCCGTGGACGCCGGCGCGACTGGCACCCCGAACATGTGGGTCTTCGGTCGTTTGAGTGGATCGGCTGAGGCCTGAAGTGCTCAATCTCGGTCGCTCACCAGACAGAACCGCCCAGCGAAGCGGTGGATCCAGGCTGAGCCCGGGCGACCCGCTCGGCACGACAGCGAGTGCGTGCGCAATGGCACCCAGAACCTGTTCGCCCGCCCTGCAAGAGCACTCCGGTGAGGTCTCGGGCATGACCGCACCTACCCGCGACCAGTTCGAGTTCTGGGCGCATTCCGTTGCCTGCCCAGGTCTTGAGGCGCCACAGGCGCCTGCCGATAACCCCATTACAATCGGGACGCCCGCCTCGGTGAAGCTTCGACCGATCTGAAGCGACGAGCCCGACCATCGCGCCGCGTACGCTGTTGCGGTGGCACCCACCCAAGCTACATGACCACGGACTCGACCCTCATCGACTATCTGCGTGCCATCCGCCGGCGCTGGCGGCTGGTTTTCCTGCTCACCTTGATCACGACCGGTGTCGCGCTGGCGCTGAGCGCTACCGCCGAGGAGCAGTACGAGGCCAGCGCCGAGGTGTACTTGCGCGACCAGGAGCCGATCAACAGCCTTCTCGCGCCCGGCGCGAGCTCCGCTCCGGCAGATCCCGAGCGGGCCCTCAATACGCAGGTGGAGCTCGTCGAGACAGGGGCCATAGCACACGCTGCCCAAAGGCGGCTTGGCACCAACCGCTCTGCCGGCACGCTGCTCGAGCAGATCGAGGTGGAGGCGAGCAACAGCGCGAACTTTCTGATTCTCACGGCAACGGCCGAGGCTCCCCGTGTAGCCGCCGACATCGCCAACGCCTTCGCTGAGACGTATGTCGCCTTCCGGCTCGACTCCGCACGTCAGCGCTATCGGGACGCCGCCCGGCTCGCAACGGCCCAGCTACAGGCTCTCAGCGAGGAGGAGCGCGCTTCGCCCGAGGGCCGGGCGCTGCAGGCGCGCCTGCGCGACCTCGAGATCGCAGCCGCCCTCCAGACCGGGGAGGCCCAGCTGGTGCGTCGGGCCAGCGTGCCCGAGGAGCCGGCCTCCCCACGGCCGCTGCTCAGCGGCGCACTGGGCCTCTTCCTCGGCCTGCTGCTGGGTGCCGGTGCGGCCATCGGCCGCGAATTCTTCGATCGGCGTCTCAAGGAGGAGGAGAGCATCGAGGCGTTCTTCGACCTGCCCGTCATCGCGACCATTCCGCGCGCTGCGCGGCGCGCCGGACCCTCGGGCGATGACGGCCAGCGCGAGGCGTACGGGCTGCTGGCGGCCAACCTGCGCTTCTCGGCCCTCAGTAGCCCTTCGAGCGTCCTCGTGGTGACCTCACCGGGTCCGGCGGAGGGCAAGACGAGCGTCACCCTCGGACTCGCATCGGCGCTTTCCCGGCTGGGCCTGCGGGTCGTGGCCCTCGAGGCCGACCTGCGTCGCCCGGCCTTTGCACGCTACGCATCGCTGCCGCCCAGCGCGGGACTCACCGGCGTGCTCAGGGGCGAGACCATCATGGCGTCTGAGCTCATCAAGCTCGACACGACGACCTGGCAGCCGGTGAACGATGAGGCGGCAAATGGGCGGCCGACGATCTCCGTGCTGCCCGCGGGCGAACAACTACCGGGCACGCCGCAACGCATGCTCAGCGGCCCGCGCATGGAGTCGCTGCTCGACGCCGCCCAGTCACTGGCCGATGTGGTACTCGTGGACACGGCGCCGGTGGGCACAGTCAACGACGCCGTGGGTCTTTTCCCGATGGCTGACGCCGTCGCTGTCGTAGCACGTCTGGGTACGACGAACAAGGACGCAGCTCGCCGCGCCCTCCGGGTGATCAAGAACCCCCAAATCGAGGTGGCCGGAGTCATCATCACCGACTCCGGGAAGAGCGGTGAGTACGACTACTACGGGACCTCGCCGTCGGTGCCCGCGGCGACGTCTCGCGATTGACGGGCATCACGGCCGATCGGGTCTGGCCGGTCGGCCGGTTGCGTCCGGCCGACCACCTCCTGCCTTTACTGCCCGGCACCCTCGTCGTCGCCTTCGGCCTCGAGGCGGGCGGGTATTTCCCCCAGGCCACCGCACTGGGCGTACTCGCGCTGATCGTGGGCTTGGTGTTGCATCTCACGCTGAGCGATCGGCCGCTGGCCGGTTTGGGCCCGCTGTTCCTCGTGGGTACGGCGGCGCTGGCGCTGCTTGCGTTGTGGTCGCTGGTTTCAAGCGCGTGGTCGGGCTCACCGGCGCGTGCGCTGCTGGAGTACGACCGTGCGCTGCTCTACCTCCTGGCCTTCGCCCTTCTCGGGTCGGCGGGGCGCACCGATGGCCGCCTGCGACTAGCGGCCCGAGGACTCGCCGTCGCGGCCTTCGCTCTGTGCACATGCGCCCTGATCACGCGGGTTGTGCCCGAGGTCTGGAGCGTCCCAGCGGCGTTGGTCGACGAGCGCCTGGGCTTTCCTCTGACCTACTGGAACGCGCTGGGCCTCCTCGCCGCGCTGGGCATGGTCATCTGCTTCGCGCTGAGTGCGGACGCGCAGGAGGCCCCCATCGGGCGCGTCCTGGCGGCTGCACGCCGGGATCGACTGGGACTGGGAGATGCCGGCGGTCACCGTGTGGTTCTTTGCCATCGGCGGCCTGGCGGTGGCCCGTCGCGTCACCGGCGGCAGCGATGGCGATGACGCGCGGCCGGCGCGCACCAGTGCCCAAGGGCCACCGCGACTGGTCCGTCTTCTCGCCGCGCTTGGCTGCCTGCTCCTGGCCGTCGTACCGGCGCGCATCGCCCTCTCCGCCGGCGCGCTGGAGGACAGTGCCCGCGCT
>JALZOC010000461.1 GCA_030857365.1 Acidobacteriota bacterium | reverse complement strand
CCGGGGTGCCGCTCACCTCACCGAGCTTGTCCACCTCCGCCTGCCACCCGGGCGCAGCAATCCGAAAGACCGCGTCGGGGCGGAACGCGGGAATCACCCGCCCCTGCCACCCGGACTCCTGGATGGCGCGGTGGTGCTCCAGCGTGTCGGTAGCCGCGTCGGTGGTGGTGAGCACCTCGATGTTGAAGCGGTCGAATAGGGCTCGGGGGCGAAACTCCGGAGATTCCAGCTTTTCCGAGATCTCGTCGTAGATCCGCTGGGCGGTTTCGCCGGAAAGCTTGGTGCGGACCCCGAACACGTCGTGCAATTCTTGATTGAACCACACTCCCGTCGGGGTGCCGCGGAATAGGTAGTAGTGCTCCCCAAAGAGCTGCCAGACACGCCGGGGATCGCTTTCCACCGGAGTCCCGTCCCGCGTGGGGATGCCGAGGGCCTCCATCGGAACCCCCTGGGAGTAAAGCATCCGGAAGATGTAATGGTCCGGGATGATCAGCAGCGCGGTGGGCTCGGGAAATGGCCGGTTTTCCGCCAGCAGCCGCGGGTCCACATGTCCGTGCGGACAGATCAGCGGCAGCTCCCGGGTTTCCTCGTACAGGGTGCGCGCGATGCGCCGGACCGTCGGATCGGGATCGAAGAAGCGGTCTTTTTCGAGAATCACGTCTGACCTCGCCTGACCGTCGTGCCCTTTGTGATCCCGCGCTCGTTGAGGGCATCCACCGCGAAGTAGTACGTCGCGCCTCGGTTCAAGCTGTTGATCGTGAGTTCCGTGACATCCCCGACCTGATGGTGGCTGTACAGCTTGCCGGGAGTGATCCCGAACCGGACGACGTAGCCGCGCGCGAGCGGTGCACGGCTCCACGCGATGGTCGCGCTGCGCGTGTCCTTCGGGTCGCGCCGCACCGTGAACGCCGTGACCTCGGCCGGCAGCTCGACGGCGCCCTCGCCGAACACCCGCAGCTCCCGAATGGCGAACTTTCCCCCCGCGGCAGTGTGCACGTTGGTGATCCGGATATGGCGCGCCTGCGCGGCCTGGTCGAGCTGTACGTAGTCGTGCGGCACGTCGGTCGTGTTCCGGCTCTTGTCGATCAGCGGCCTCCACCGCGTGCCGTCGCTGGACGACTCGACGACGTACTGGTGGTACGTGTCCCCGCCGCGCCCCACCGCTCTCGTGTCCTGTTCGGCGAAGTTGACCTGCACGGCATTGATCCGCGACATGTTCCCCAGGTCCACGCGCAGCCACTCCCCGGAATCTCCGGTTCGGGCACTCCAATGGGTGCGAATCTCCTCGTCGAGCGCAGACTCCGGGGGATGTCCGTCGAGCACCGATGACCCGGTCGCCCCCTTGCCGGAGCTCAGCAACATCCACCCGGAGAGATTGCCGTCCAGCGGGGTCGTCGCCACGCCGGGAAGAAACTGCGGGTAGTCGCCGAGATAGGTATCGGTCCGTAGTACGCCGTCGCCGTCGAAGCCCGCCGGGAAGATGCCCAGTCGACGCTCGAACCTGTCGGCGACCGAGATCACCATCGTCACGACGCGCCAGTAGTTCCCCTCCCTGTCCTGGAAGAGCGCGCCGTGTCCGGCGCTCCCGACGAAGCCACCCGGCTTGTATGAAAAGGGGCTGTATGGGGCATAGGTGAACCCCCTGGTGGGAGAGCGCGAGGTGTACACGCCGTCGGCGTACGTCTTCCACACCGTGCCTGGCGCCGAGTACTGGAGGTAGTAGGTGCCGTCGTGCTTCGTCATCCACGGGGCCTCGATCCAGGGGGCGATCCGAAAGCCCTCGCTCATCGGGGCACCCAAATTGTCCGGGCCGGAACGCTCCCAGCCGTGCTCGGCGAAGTTCGCGCTCATCAGCTTGAACGGCCCGCCAATGACCTTGAACCCGTCGCGCGGATCGAGTTCGACCACGGAAATCGCCCCATTCAGCGCCGCCCCGTAGTACAGGTAGACTCGCCCGTCGTCATCCATAAAGAACGCCGGGTCGGCGTAGCTCGCCAGCTCCGCGACCTTGCGCCAGCCACCCGCCTTCGGATCGTCGCTGGCGAAGAGCGCTTTGGACTTGTGCGCCGTGTAGTACATGCGATCGCCGATAGTCAGAATCGCGGGTGCCGGGTCCTCCAGCGGTAGACCGTTCGGCACCACGAGCGTCCAGTCGCGCAGGTTCGGGGAGCGCCAGTACCCCCCAGACGCGGATGCGAAGAGGTAGTAGTCGTCCCCGTAGGGAACGATGACGGGATCCGCGGCCGTGCGGTGACTCGGCGCGCCCGGCGTGAAGCGGTACGCCAGGTTGAGCGGATTGGCGAACGTGGTACGGGGCGCAATCTCGACCGGCGCCGGAGCGGCGGGGCGGCCCGGCGGAGGCGCGGCACACGCGGCCACAACCGAGGCCGCGCCGAGGAGCAGCAGGATTCTCATGACAGGAGTGCCCGTAGATCGGCCCAGGTGATGCGGACCGCACCGGCCTCGCGGATCGCGGCGTGGGAGACTCGTTCCGGGAGCGCCCGTTGCGCGGCGTCCACCTCGGCGCGCCAGTGCGAGCACGGTCGCATCAGGCGGAGGGGACGCCGCCGAACCGCTCCACCGCCTGCATCGCGCCCTTCATATAGCCCAGCGCGTAGGCCATGCCGGCGTGCCAGGGAGCGCCGCAGCTCATTTCCGGGGTGTGATCGGGAATGAGCACCCCGTCGTAGTCCACGTCGGTGAGGCATTGAATCACCCGGATCATGTCCAGGTCGCCCTCGTCGACGAAGACCTCCTGATACTTCGGCACCTTGCCACGGACGTTCCGGAAGTGGACATAGGCGATCTTCCCCTGCCGGCCGTAGTGCTCGATGCTCTCGTAAACGTCGCCCTCGCGCATCTCCTGCAGCGAGCCGAGGCAGAACTCCAGCGCGTTCGCGCGGCTGGGCGCCAGGTCGAGGGCCCGTTGATACTTGTACGGCTGGTTGACCAGACGCGCGGTGCCCCGCAGCGAGTCGGCCGGAGGATCGTCCGGGTGGAGGGCCATGGTGACGCCGCTTTCTTCCGCGACCGGGATGATCTCCGACAGAAAGTGTTCATAGCGTTGCCATAGCTCGTCGGAAGACACGGGAGGCACCGTACC
This sequence comes from Acidobacteriota bacterium, assembly GCA_030857365.1. Taxonomy (GTDB): domain Bacteria; phylum Acidobacteriota; class Vicinamibacteria; order Vicinamibacterales; family 2-12-FULL-66-21; genus JALZOC01. The sequence continues at coordinate 430 of JALZOC010000461.1, read as the reverse complement.
CGCCGAAGCATCCGGGTCGTAGACCATGTTCCAGACCATGCCGTTCGGCATCGGCGCGTTCGGATCGATGGCCGACTCGTCGTAGCGCACCGCCCGCGCCTCGCCCCGTCCGAAGGGGCCCTTGGTCCATCCCCACACCCCGGCGATGCTGAAGTTGTAGCCCATGATGGGGATCCCCGCCCGCCCGATCGCCTGAACGGTGCGTTTCAGCGCCTCCATCTGCTCTCGCTTGCGCGGGCCGTCGAGCAGGATGTCGTGCCAGTGAGCGGGGTCGAAGTTCTCGATGGCCTCCCACACCAGGCCGTGCTTCTCGATGTGTTTCTTGATGTCGTGCAGATCCTCGTAGCTCCACGGGCGGTCCCCGTTGCGGGTGACCCCCCAGCCCAGATTGTTCGAGCCGCTCGACAGCTCCGGGTTCGCGCCCTGGAAG
>JALZOC010000460.1 GCA_030857365.1 Acidobacteriota bacterium | reverse complement strand
TCACCGCACCATACATCCTCGTCCGAATACACGAGCACTGGTCGGGAGCTGCGCCGCTCGATGGCACTTGCGATCACTTGAAGCGCGTCGGTCGTGAGCAGATCGTCCGCGTCCACCGGGACGATGTACTTCCCTTGCGCGGCGAGAAGGCACTCCCGCATGCCCCCGACAATGCCCAGGTTATCCGGGCGTCGGAGCACACGAACGTTGGGGGCTTTCTCCTCCTGCTGGAGCGCCAGCTCCAGGTCGCGCGAAATGGCGCCGTGCGCGAGGATTACCCATTCGCTGAACGGATATGACTGCCGCGCGAGGCTGTCCGCGGTGGCTGCGAAGATGCGGGCAGGCGTTCCGCTGTAAACGGTGGTGAGCACGGACAACGAAGGCGGAGATGCGCTGAGCGCGTAGTGACGTTTCCGGGCGACGATCCGGGCCGACAGCCACTCTGGATAGGCGAGCAAATCGGACGCCTGCGGCTCGATCTCGCTTCGCCGTGTCTGTTCCGACACCGGCAGATAGGCCGTCGCCCGGCTCAGGCCGAGGTGCGGCGACCAGAGCTCCGACTCGGGGATTAGGTCCGCATTCACAACTCGAAAATACCCGCGTTCCCGGGCGGGGATGTCCTCTTCCATGTCGCGGTATACGCGGCCGCTCAGGAAGGGTGAGTACACCACCCGGCGCCGTGCTCGTCTCGCCTGTCCCCCAAGCCAGGCCCCAAGATTCGCCAGAGACATCGGGACACCCTCGAGAGCGTCGAGAGCGTCCAACAGGAACTTCGCGTGCACGACCGCGTGCTGGCACGAGACGGCGCTCACGGAGTGAGGCTTCCACATCTGGCCAAAGTATCCGGGATCCTGGAGTAGCCGTCCGCGATCTGGTGAACCACACCCGGCCTCAAAGCCAAACATCTGCCCTGCGGTGAGAATCCGCGTGCCGTTGTGGATACGGCCCCCAACCATAGCGGCGTCAGGGAACAGCGCCAGCAATCCCATCGCCTCCCATGCCCATTCCGGCCCGTCCAGGTCGACTTCCGCCGACATCAGGTGCAGGAGCCTGCCTGTCTCGCTGCAATCACGCGCCACGCGACGCAGTTCCGCAATGTCGCATTGCCCCGCGACCTCGATGATGTCGTGCGGAATCGCCGGATCAACCGGGATGACCTGTCGGGCGGGGGCGCGCTCGACCGACGACCACCTGACGGTCGTAATCGGCTGCGGATCCTCCTCGGCTCGGCGAATCCACCAGTCGGGCGAATCGCCGAACAGCGGACTCTTTTCCAGCCGGAAGACCGCGGACTGCGGCTGTGCCTTCAGGAACTTACGGAGGACATGTTGCTGGGACGCGAATACGTACGGCTTCGAGTGGATGTTCTCGGCGGTGGATCCCTCGTGGGCGCGCCAGGTGTAGAGCGTCTCGGGCAGATGCTGAGGAACGTGGCCGGCCAGCACGAACCGCATGAACGTGTCCCAGTCGTGGCTGCCTTCCGACCCGGGATCATCGCAGCACGAGAGCTCGAGTGCGAGCTGCCGGTCCACGCCGCACAGGTGTGCAATGAAGCAGGAGTTCACGAAGAGCACGGGATCCCAGTCCGGCTTCATATAGCCGTTGCCGTAGCCGTGCTTCGCGATCTTCTCCTCATCCGTGTAGAAGAGCGCCGGATACCCACGTTCCTCGACGAAGGCGGCGACGACGTCCACGCAATCCGGAGAGACGAAGTCATCATGATCCACGAACAACACGTACCGGTTGGCCGCCAGTTCGATGCACTGTCGCAGCCCACGCACGATCCCAAGGTTGGTGGGGGACCGATGCAGGCGAACGACGGGATGCTGCCGGATCCGCTCGAGCACGTCGAGCGTCTCCTTACGCTCGGAGCCGTTGTCGAGAATCACCCACTCGAACGCCGCGGGATTCGTCTGGTTCAACAGGCTGTCGGCCAGGCACTCCAGCATGGCGCGATCGGTGTTCCACACCGCGGTCACGAAGCTGAAGAGCCCCGCTTGCGTCGCGATGGCCCCCCGTCGTCGCCGCTCGCGAAGGCGGTCGATGCGATGCACCTCGTACCTATTCATCGGCCACCTGTCAAACCCGCACGGGACACGCGAAGGAAGTTGCCGGCCGTCGGGGCCGACGGCGAGCTCTGTCGGAACGCCGAGATCCCCCAGCAACACCGGCCGGAGTCTGTCGACGACCGGTGCGAGGCTTGCCGCCCACGTGGGAGGCAGGTCCAGGGTGCTGCCGAGCCGCCGCTGCGCGTCGTCGGCAAGGCGGCGCACCGATGTCGTGATCGCTTCGGCCACGGACTCGAAGGTCGGGTCTGCGCCGATGATGTTCGGTGAAACCTGCGCCAGGCGCTCCGAGGTCTTGCAGTCGTAAGTGTTCGTCACGACCAGACCTCCGCACGCAGCCATCTCGAGCGGGGGGTAGCTGGGATGGGGCGACAGCATCAGCGACACGAGGATGTCAGACTGCCGCATCTGGCCGGCGTAGCGCGCGAAGTCGAGCCACGGTGCGGGGTTCAACGTGAAGCCGTGCCCAAGATCGACAGGGCTGATGGCCTCTCCCATCGCCAGCATCTCCCAGGGTTGGTCGTCGAACACTCCACGGGCGATCGTGTCCATCAGCGCGGCAACGCCCAATTCGTACATGTTGCGCAACCCTGTGGTCGGCCGTGCGTAAAAGAGCAGGCGCTTCGGTCGGTCCGGGGCCGCGGGCTCCATGAAAAAATGGGAACGGTCGACGGCGGGCTCGAAGATGAGCGCCTGCCGGGCGAACTCCGGGCTGGCAAACCGGCCGACGCGGTTCTCTGTCAGGTAATCGAAGAGGACCTTCGAGTTGACGACAGGCACGTAGTCCAGTGAGTACGTTTCGAGCGCAAGCGCCTGGGGCGTCGAGGCCGGATGGAAGAGGGGCTCATAGTCCTGGACAAGATAGATGAACCGCTTGGTCCTGGTGAGATCGCAGCCGAATTTCGCCATCTGCGCCGTCCACCAGGCAGTTGCGAAGAACACGTCGTTGCGGCCGATAGCGAGCGGGCGGCGCCGATCGTAACCGTCCACGAACTCTACGTGTGGCAGTCGCTCTTCGCTGCCCGCGAGCTGTTGCACGTGGCGCCAGAGCGCCTCACGTTCCCCGAGCGGCGCATCTGTCGAGATGAAGCGGACCCGGACCCCCGCGATCCCAAGTCGGTACGCGATGTGAAGCGCCGTGTTGGGTCCCCCGGACATGTGCTGCATACCGAGGCCTGGAACCAGGACATTAAGGGATGGGGCCTCCTCCAGCGACCGGGCGATCTGGAGGTTCAGCGGGTTGAACCACGGCAAGAGCCCGGTGGGGGGGACGAACCGCACGACGGGTGACGACTCGAGGGTCGTATCGTGAGGACGAGGAGTCCGTCCTTCCTCCACGCCGTGATCCAGGTAGTGGGCCAGCGGGTTGAGCCCCAGAGCCGCGACGTCAGGGTTCTCGCGCAAGTAGTACGACGTGTCGAACAAGGGCGAGGGATTCAACCCTTCTATCGCGCCCCTCTCGATGAAGTGCACCAGCG
>JALZOC010000051.1 GCA_030857365.1 Acidobacteriota bacterium | reverse complement strand
ACGTCAGCCTGCTCGGCGGCGTCCTCGCGCAGCAAAGCTCACGTCCGGACGTGAACTGGACGTTCATCGTCCTGGATACGGAGGGCGTCAACGCGTTCGCTGCCCCGGGCGGTCTGATCCACGTGACGCGCGGCCTCCTGGGCCTGGTGACGAACGAAGCGGAGCTCGCGGGCGTCCTGGGACACGAGATCGCCCACGTGACGGCGAAGCACACCGTCCGCTCGATTCAGAAGAGCAAGGGCATTTCAATTGGCAGCGATCAGGCCGGCGGCGGGTCGCTGAAGAACGCGATCATCGCCAGGATGGCCGAAAGGGCCTACCACCTGATTCTCGACGGTGAGTTCAGCCGCGAAGACGAGAATGAATCCGACAAGATCGGAGTCCAGCTCGCAAACACGCTCGGATACGCACCCGGCGGCCTCGTGGACGTGCTGAAGAAACTGGACGCGCGCAACAGCGGGCGTGCCGATCGCAACGGCCTCTTCGCGTCGCATCCGGCCATCAAGGACCGGATCGCCAGAATCGAACAGCAGATCGCCGCGCAGAAGCTCGCCGGCACGTCGAAGGGGGAGGCCCGCTACGCGAAGACGATCCATCTGGACGTCAAGCCGATTGCGGAGATTGCGACGGCGGTCGAAGGAGCCGCCGGCCTGGCGGGCGGCGACAAGGACACAGGGAAGGAGCCGGCAAAAAAGGAGGAACCCAGGAAGAAGGGGGGCCTGCTCGGCCGGTTCACCACGTCGTCCAGCGAGCAGAAGCAGTCGAGCCAGACCGTCGCGTCGGCCGGCGCCCGGGGCAGCTTTCCGGACCGCGATGCGCAGGGTGGGTCGAACCGGGGCCTCGTGAGCGCGAAGGTCACGCCCGCGGAGCTCGAGGCATTCAAAAAGGGGATAGCCGGCTGACCCATTTTCCCGGTCACCTGATCATGGGCGTCGCCGCACTCGCGGCGGCGCTTGCCGTGTTCGCGCTCACCATCAACAGCCTGGTGCGGCGCCGGCTCCGGCTGTCCATCTTCCTCGTGGCAGCCTATCTTCTGCTGCACCTGTTCCTCGCGCTCGTTCGCCCGGTCATGGCGCCAGGTGTCGAACGCGAGCTGCTCTCGTTCGAGCAGCTGGCGCTTGCCGCCGCCGTCATCAACCTGCTCGCCCTCTCGATCCTCAATCCGCTCCGCGCGGATCGCGTGCCCGACCGCTTTCCGGCGATTCTCCAGGACTTCGTCGTCGTCGGGCTGCTGGTCCTCGTCGCCACGTTCGTCTTCAAGGAGAAGCTGCTCGCGACGTCCGCGATCAGCGCGGTCGTCATCGGCTTCGCGCTGCAGGACACGCTTGGCAACGCCTTCGCGGGCCTCGCGCTCCAGAGCGAGAAGCCATTCCGCGTCGGCCACTGGATCCGCGTCGGGGAGTTCGAAGGGCGAGTCGCCGAGATTACCTGGAGGGCGACGAAACTCCGCACGAAGTCCGGCAACTTCGTGGCGCTTCCGAACAACGTTGTCTCCAAAGAGCCGATCACGAACTACTCCGAGCCGGCGGCGCCGACGCGGATCGAGGTCGAGGTCGGTGCGAGTTACCAGGCCGCCCCGGCCGCCGTGAAGGCGGCGATTTACGAAGCGCTGAGCCACGCGCCGCGCGCGCTGAGGGCTCCCGCCCCCGACGTCCTGCTGGTCGCCTTCGACAGCTCCGCCATGACATACCGGGCGCGCTTCTGGATCGAGGATTACGAGCGCGACGAGGCGGCGCGCGACGAAGTGCGGACCGCCATCTACTACGCGTTCGCGCGGCACGGGCTCGACATTCCCTGGCCGATCCAGGTGGAGTACTCGAGGGAATGGGTCGAGCCTGACGTCTCGGCCCGGCAACGCGAACGCGAGGGGCTCCTCGCTGGAGTGGATCTCTTCACGACGCTGACGACCGATGAGCGGCGCGAGCTTGCGGGGGCGATGACGGACAAGATCTTCGGGAACGGTGAAGCCATCGTGCGCCAGGGAACGCCAGGCGCGTCGATGTTCATCGTGGGCGCCGGCCGCGCGGTGGTGAAGCTCGAGCCCGAGGGGCAGGAGCTCGCGAGCATCGAGCCCGGTGGCTACTTCGGAGAGATGTCGCTGCTCACGGGCGACCCGCGAAGCGCCACCGTCGTCGCGCGCGGCGATACGCGTGTGTTCGAAATCGATGCCGGGATCTTTCGCCGCCTTGGCGCCGTGCATCCCCAGGCGATCGAGCGGATCGGCATCGCCGCCGTCACGCGGCGCGCGGCGGTCGAGCAGATCCGCGCGGCCTCGGCGCATGGCACCGCTGTGGCCGACGCGCCGGCATCGTTCGTTGCGCGGATGAAGAAGTTCCTCGGGTTGTAGCGGACAGCCTCTCACCACGAGCGGAGCGCAGGTCCTGCGCTCCGCTCATCCGTCAGTGCGAAGCTTCAACGGTACCGTGCGCCGCGGTAGCCGCGCTCGTACCCTTCCTGGAAGCCCCGGCGGTAGATGTCCTTGTACTGTTCGCGGGACCCGTCGCGGCGTTCGTAATGACGGTCGCCTGATCGATACCACGAGTGACGGATCGGGTCGAACGACCGGTTCTTCCGCGCGTCCTCGATCCCCTTCTCGTACCCGTCGTTCGCGCCGTTCTGGAAGGCGGCATCGCCGTACCCGCGGCTGCCTCCAGGGTAGCGCCCCGCGGAGCCGGGGTAAGTGCGTGAGTTCGGGTGATACACGCCGCCGGTGTCGCGCCTGGGGACCGCGCGCCGGTTGTCGTACCCGCCGCGAGAGTCGTACACGGATCCCTGCCGGCCGTATGCGTCCGAGTACCCTGCGGCATACCCGGTGCGGAACGACTGGCGGTACTGTTCGACATTGCCGTACTCGCGGTGGTACCCCTTGTCCCCGCGCTGATACGTTCGCTCGTCCTGATATCGGTACGTCTCGTTCCGGCGGCCGTCCTTCCGGCCTTCCTTCAACCCTTCTCGATAGCCGTTGTCGTATGCGGCACGCCGTGCATCGTAGTAGGACTGCCGCTGCCCCTCGGCGTAGGAGGGGCGTGCGCTGCCGGCCCAGCCCGGCGATTGCGCGCCGGCGGACGCCGCCGTCGCGAGTGTGACGAGTCCGAGCACCGGCACGAGGAACAGGCGTTTCATGGTGCGACCTCCGTTGCAGAGATTGAATCCCCGCTCACACGCTCAAACCGCAAGAAGTACGCCTGTGCCACTACGCAAAAAATGGCCTGAAATCGGGGGTTGCGGCACTCGGGCAGTGCGTGGTCGCGGACCGGAGGACAGTCCGGCGACCGCGGGGGAGGACAATTTCAGGTTCCGGGTTCCGGGTTCTCCCTACTCCGACCAGACGACGACGCGCTGGCCGGAGGGGGCCTGGTGATCGACGACGAGCGCGGGACCGTAACGCTCGAGGTCCTCGACGGTGAGGTGGAGATCCTCGAGCTCCATCCGGTTGCCGTTGAAGTCGATCCCGCTGCCCCGCAGTTTCAGGCGGAGCAGCCAGAACGGGATCTCGACGCTGACGATCCGCGCCTCGTCCGGGTCGAACGCCATCACGTGCAGCGAATCAGGTGTCCTGGTGCCCGGCGCGGCCTGCCGATCCGTGTGCGACCTCAGGTAACGTCCACGCTCGTCCAGCTCGATGAGCGGCTTCTGGCCGGTGAACCGTCCGCTGATCTGCGCGAACTCCCTCGCGGCGCCGGCGGGGCTCTCCGTCCTGGTGTCGATGTGCTGCGAGAAAAAATATATCCCCGCGCCGGCGAGCGCAATGATGCCCAGAATGCCGATGACCACCACGGCCACCAGCACCCAGACCCACGTCTTGACTTTACCGGCCACCGGCTCTCCTCATCAGCGCTCGGGCCTCGTCCACGCACTCGGGATCATTCCCCTGCCCGCAGAGCGACTCGGCGGCGCGCGCGCTGGCCGCCGCCGTCGAGCGATCGCCGCGCGCCAGGGCGAGCCGCCCCAGCTCCACGCGGGCACGGCCGCCGACCCAGGCCTGCGCATCGGTCGCTGCCGCCCGCTGGAGGTCCTCAGACGCGTCGGCGCGTCGAAGCGCGACGCGTGCGGCGCCGCGCTTGTATCGCCACAAGGCCTCTTCGCCGGGAATGCGCAGCCGGGTCTCCTTCACGAACAGGCCAAGGCCCTCCGTGAGCAGCGCCTCGGCCTCGCTTGCACGCCCGGCCCGCAGGGCGGTCGCGCCAGCCTCGAGCAGGAGCAGCCGGTTGCGCGGATACAGGCGGCGCAGATCCTGGATCACACGCATGGCGTCGTCGTACCGGCGCTCCCGGTTGTACATCAGAATCAGCGCGAACATCGCCTCGGTCTGTGCGTCCGCCCTGGCCCCGCCCACGCGGCGGCTGTCGCGTGCCGCTCCCTCGATCAGCTGGAGGCCTCGCTGGCCGTCGCCACCGAAACCGGCCACGTAGGCCATCAGCCGCATCGGCAGAGAGAATGTGGACACGAGGTACCGGTAGGTCCCGACAATCAGCCCCGCGTCGTTGCGGGAGGGATCGAGGGCGAGTACCCGCTCGTGCTCGTCGAAGCTGCGCCGTGCGGCTCGGAACCCGGCCAGCATGCGCCCTTCCACCGTGGCGACATACGACGCCTCCAGCCCGAGAGCCGCCCCGACATCATAGCGAGCCTGGACGTCGGCACCGTTGACCTCGACGCGCGCCTCGGCCAGGGCAATCGCCCGCTGCACGTGGGTCTTGAATTCGGCTTCCACATCCGCGGGAGGTCGCGGCAGATCGATGCTCGACCTGGTGAACGCGCCAAGGTAGTGGTCCACCGTCACGGCCCCGCGCCGGAACAGGATGTTGAGCCAGAGAACGCTCGCGAGCGATCGGTGCGCCGCCGGGTCGCCTGGCGCAAGCGCCACGGCGCGGCGGAGCCGCACGATTGCCTGATCGTGGTCCAGATTGTAGGCGAGGTCCAGCGCCTCTTCGAGAAGCTGCGGCCGGACTGGCGCGTTCTGCGCCGCCGGTCGCCCGGGGAAGGCGGCCGTCAGCAGCGCCGCCGCGAGCAGCAGACGCACCGCGCCCGTTGGCCGCCGCAGGTCCATGAGGCTATGATAGTCGTTCGGCGCGGCGCGAGTTGTGGCGCCGTGACGTTGGTGAAATCAGGAGGATCGCATGCCTGCAGGGCGGCCGAGAAAGAACCGGAAAGACGTGCTGATGAAGTCCGCCGAGTTGATCGGCTGGGCAATCGGCGGACTCGAACGGGAGATCAGTCAGACGAAGGAGCGGCTCGCGTCGCTCAACGCACAGGCGGCACGCCTGCGCGTACGCGCAGGCGCCAGAGGCGGCAGCGGACCGCAAGCGGCCGCTGCGGAGGACGCGGCGGAGGCAAAGGCCGGGCGGAAGCGCCGCCGCGGCACGATGTCGGCCGAAGCACGGAAGCGGATCTCCGAGATGATGAAGAAGCGGTGGGCCGAGAAGCGCAAGGGGAAGTAGCGCCGCTCCGCGAGGCGGGTTCCGGGATCAGTATCCGATGGCAAGTCCGTCCTTGCGCGGGTCCGATCCCCCCATCATCACGCCCCGCCTGTCGAACAGGATGCCCTGGAAACCGCCGAACATGCCGATCTGCGTCACGATCGCATGCCCACGCCGGCTCAGGCCGAAGCGGGCTTCCGGCGTGATGGCGGATTCGAGGGCGAGGCCCGCGGCCGAGTGGCGGAAGCGCGGCGCCTCGCCCGCCTCCTGCACGTTCATCCCGAAGTCAATCAGGTTGAGCAGGACCTGCACGTGGCCCTGCGGCTGCATGTCGCCCCCCATCACCCCGAACGACAGCCACGGCTGCCCATCCTTCATCACCATGGCGGGTACGAGGGTGTGGAAGGGGCGCTTGCCCGGGGCGACGACGTTCGGGTGCGCGCTCTGGAGCGTGAAGAGCGCCGCGCGGTTGTGCAGCGCGATCCCGGTCTCGCCGGCGACGATGCCGGCACCGAAGGCTTCGAAGATCGACTGAATGAGGGATACGACATTCCCCTCGCGATCCGCGACGGTCAGGTAAATCGTATCGCCGCGCGCCTGCGGATGGCCTTCCGCGTCCTGCGATGAGCCGACGAGCCCCAACGGGACGTATTTTTCGTTCGCGCGTTCCGGGTTGAACGAGCGCCGCCGCTCCGCCCCGTACTCCTTGGACAGCATCCGCTTCAGCGCCTCGGCCGGCACCGAACCGGCATCGGCGAGCCATGCGTCTCGATCGGCGAATGCCATCCGCTTCGCTTCCACGAGCAGGTGCAGGTATTCCGCGGAGTTGTGCCGCATCGACTTGAGATCGAAGCCCTCCAGGATATTGAGCATCTGGAGCGCGACCACCCCCTGCGTGTTGGGCGGAAGCTCCAGGACGTCGTAGCCCCGGTACGTGGTCGAAATCGGCTCTACCCAGTCCGCCGTGTTTGCGGCGAAGTCCGCCTCCGTGAGCAGTCCGTTGCGGCGCCGCATGTCCTCGGCGATCGCTTTCGCAATCGGCCCCTTGTAGAACGCGTCGCGCCCGCCCCTGGCGATCTGTTCGAGCGATGCGGCCAGGTGCGGGTTCCTGAAGATGTCGCCCGCAACGGGCGAATGGCCGCCGGGCAGAAAGGTGGCGGCAGCCGCGGGATCCCGCGCAAGGATCGGCTCGACGTCCTTCCACTGGTTGGCGATGATTTCGCTGACGGCATAACCGTCCCGCGCGTACGCGATCGCCGGCTCCAGCGCGCGGCCGAGCGGAATGGTGCCGTACCGGCGCAGCAATTCGCTCCAGCCATCGACGACGCCGGGCACGCTGACGGAGAGCTCGCCGCGATAGGGCACCGCGTCGAGGCCGCGACGGCGGAATTCCTCCGGTGTCGCGCGCTGCGGCGCCCGGCCGCTGGCGTTCAGCGCGTGCACGCTCCGGGATTTCGCCGCGTACACGAGCGCGAACAGATCGCCGCCGAGCCCGTTCATCGTCGGTTCGACCACGGCGAGGACCGCCGCGGCGGTGACTGCCGCATCGAAGGCGTTCCCCCCCTGCTGCAGGACCCGGAGTCCCGCGGCCGAGGCCAGCGGCTGACTTGTCGCGATCATCCCGTTGCGCGCGAGCACGACCGAGCGCGTCGCCCGGGGATTGGCCGCGGGGCGATCGCCCGGACCGTGCTGTGCGTCAGCCGGCATGAATGTCAGCCCCGCAAGCGCCGCAGCGCAGACAACGGCTCGCCGCATCGCAATCCTCCACTCCCAGCGCTGCAGGCGCAGCGCCCCCCGGCGCGTCATCAGCGAACAAGACAGGCGCGATTCTATCCCAGTGTCGCCGTTCTTCCCGCCTGAGCGGAGCGCGGAAGCGACGGTTACCGGGCGGATTCCCGCAGTCGGGGACGTGTGGTCGGACGCCGGGGCAGCGCGGAGGATCGAACACCGCGCGAAGACATCGCGCGGGGCTCGCGCTCGCGTTAGACGAACGTGACGGCGAGGATGGCGATGGTCAGGAGAATGGCGACGAGCGCGTCCGCGTTGCTGGAGAAATCTAGATCGAACATTGGTGTTTCCCGTCCTTTCAAAATCGTTAGACGGAGAACACGGCCGGAAAGTTTAGCGGATCATCGCTTCGTCGAAGTTTCCGCGGAGGCGACGTAACTCTTTCGGGCGCGGGCGGTCATGGACGGGTTCCCCTTGATTTTCACGTCGATCTTGTGAACCTTCCCATCGAGCGCCTGCGGCGTGAAGCCGAGCACGTACTGGCTGTGCAGTTCCTGCGCCACGCGCGTGAACGTCGGCCCCAGCTCGTCGGTCTTCTTCAACAGGAAGTATCCACCGCCCGTCTCCTCCGACATGCGCTTCAACCCGCGATCGGGACTCGATCGCGTCTTCTGCTGCCCGTTGAAGTACACGTTCTCGAGGCCGACCGAATAGATCATCACGTCTTCCAGGCGCGCGCGGTTCGTCACGCCGCCCGAATCGGCCCGGCTGGCGCTGTCGGCGCCATCCGTGAAGACGAGCACAACCTTCCGACCGGGGATGCCTTTCAGCTGCGTCATGCTCTCGTCGACGGCGTCGTACAAACGTGTGGGGTACCCGAAGTCGAGATCCCTGAGCGCGCGGATCAGGCGGTCCCGACTGCCGGTGAACGCGTCCGGATGGAATTCGATCTTGTCGTTGAAGGCCCCGACCATCCCCTGATCGTCCGGCAGCAGCCGCAGCAGGAACTGCTCCGCGGCCGCCTTGACGAGGTCCAGCGCGAGCGTCATGCTCCCGCTCGTATCGAGCATGACGACGACGGAGATGGGCAGCGGCTGATTGCTGAATGACGTGGTCGTCTGGAGCTTGCCGTTGTCGTAAATCTCGAAGTCCTCCTCGACGAGGTCCGGCACGAGCCGCTTGTCGGCGTCGGTCACCGTGGCGTACAGCGCCACGGTGTTCGTCGACACCTTGAACGTGCCCTGCTGAGCGCCCGCAGGCGCGATGATCGCAACGGCGGCAAGTGCAGCGAGAGCGAGTCGTATATGCATAAGAACTCTGTATGCAGAAAGCCGTTCGATGCGCGACGGGCCCAAACGACCCCCGCAGCCTGCGAAGGGGATTGGCCTCTCTAGGATACCGCGCCGCTCAGTTCCCTTCGAACATCATTGTGGAGGGCCCGCGCTGCTGCCGGATGGCGCCGGAGACCTTCTCCGCGCGGCGCATCACCCGCAGAATGTTCTGCCCGGTGACTTTCCGGATCTCCGCGTCGGTGTACCCGCGGCGAAGGAGCTCGGCGACGAGCGCCGGATAGGTCGAGACATCCTCGAGCCCCTCGACCACCAACGTGATGCCGTCGAAGTCGCCACCGAGGCCGACGTGATCGATGCCGGCCACCGTGCGGACGTGATCGATGTGATCGGCCGCTTCCCCGAGGGTCGCGCGCGGCGGAGGATTCGCGGCGGTCCAGCGAGCGACGCCGCTCGTCACCGCGGCCAGCTCTCCTGGAAACTCCCGCGTGAGCCGTGCCTGTTCGGCCGTCAGCCGCGCGTTCCACGCCGCAGCCGCCGGAGAGAGGAATCCGGGCACGAAGGTGGCCATGACGATGCCGCCGTTGGCCGGAAGGAGCTGGAGAACCCTGTCCGGCACGTTGCGCGGGACGTCGTTCAGGGCGCGCGCGGAGGAGTGCGAGAAGATGACGGGCGCCGCGCTGACCCGGATCGCGTCCTCCATCGTATCCGGAGAGACGTGGCTCAGGTCCACGAGCATCCCCAGCCGGTTCATCTCCCGCACGACTTCCTCGCCGAACGCGGACAGGCCCCCCGCCCTCGAGACATCGCTGGCCGAATCCGCCCACGCCGTGTTCTTCGAATGCGTCAGCGTCATGTAGCGCGCCCCGAGCCGCTCGAACATGCGCAGCGCCGCGAGCGAGTTGTCGATGGAGTGTCCGCCCTCCATCCCGATGAGCGACGCGATCTTCCCCCTCTTGAAAATTCGATCGACGTCGTCTGCCGTGAGCGCCAGCTCGAACGTCCTGGAGTACCGCGCCATCATCTGGTGCACGATGTCGACCTGCTCGAGCGTGGCCGTGACCGCCGCCTGGCCGGTGAGCTCGACGGGCACGTAGACCGACCAGAATTGCCCCCCGACGCCGCCCGCCTCGAGCCGCGGTATGTCGGTCATGACGGACGGCTGCGGGGTCGAGATGTCCAGTCTCGACAGATCCCGGCCCGCCTTTTCGCGAAGCGCCCAGGGATAGTCGTTGTGCCCGTCGATGAGCGGCGCCTGCCTGAGCAGACCCCGCGCCCGGTTCAGCAACGCGTCATCCGCTCTCTGCTGAGCGCCCGCAGTGATGGCCAGGAGCCCCGTGCAGAGCGCGGCCACGGGGAGGGCGATCCGGCTGATCATCAGCCTGAATCATATCTCCGACTTGACCGGTCGGACATCACCGGATACGCTGGAAAACGCGATCAGTCTCACTTTGACGTGGAGCGGCAGGCAGCGGGAGCCGCCTCCTCAACGCCACCGGGGTTCGCACACATGATTCAGGCGTTCATCATCACGCTGAGGGAGGGCATCGAAGCCTTCCTGATCGTCGCCATCAGCCTGGCCTATTTGAAAAAGACGGGGCGTTACGCGCTGCTGCCGGCCGTGCACTGGGGGATTGCCCT
>JALZOC010000459.1 GCA_030857365.1 Acidobacteriota bacterium | reverse complement strand
ACCGCCGCAGCCCTGGCGGGGGGCCGGTCAGGCCGAAGCAGGCGTCTTAGGCGGCGTCCACGCCCTGGACTTCGGGAACGTCCACAAGACCTGCCAGGTAGCTTCTGGTTTCCAGCAGCGTGCGGTGCACGTGATTGGCCCCTGCCTCCCGCAGCACCTGCGTGCTTTCGTCGGCAAGGGCTGCCGGCGCCCATCGTCCGACGACAATGCGCAGCTCGGGGAAGGCGGATCGCAGCCGTTTGACCAGATAGCGCGTCTTCGAGGCGGCGCTCGGGGGAAGGTCCGCGATGCAGACGACCGAATACTCCCGTTCCCGGAGCAGCGCGACGACGTCGGCGGCAAGCATGCGGGTCCGGGTGATCTCCAGCGCGACGGGAAGGTCTCCCACGAGGTGAGCGAGCATCGCGAGAGCGATCTCGTCCGCGACGCCGTTGGCGGCGTAGCCGAGCACGCCGAGCGCATCGGGATGCGGCGGGGAGGCCGCGGCCCCCGGCTCCGTCGTCGCGGGAGCCACGTCGCGGACGCTGGACGCGGCGTCGCCGATGAGTTCCCGCGTGGCGTCGATGACGGCCACCTCCTCCTCCGGTGAGAGCCGTCCCTCGAGGCGATCACGTTCCGCGTAGTTCAAGGCCGGCAGAAGCAGCGCGTCGAACACGGTGTGTGGAGGCTCCGCCTTGATGTGGCGTTCGATGAGATCCGCGGCTTCGCTCTGGTCACGCGCGAGCAGGCGCTGGTAGTAGCCGTACTCCGGTGCGAGCGGTGGCGTGTCGGCCAGGAGCGTGCAGAAGAACTGGAGCGCCGGAACGTGCTTGCCGATGACCACGAGACACACGGTCAGCGGGGTCGCCATGAGGAGGCCCAGTGGTCCCCACAGCCAGGTCCAGAACGCCACCGAAACGAGCAGGGCCACCTGCGACACTCCAGCGGCCCCGGCATAGAGCACCGTTTCGAGCACGAGGTTGGTGAACAACTCCAGCCCGACGAAGAGCGCAACAACCCCGAGCGGCCCGACCCACCCCTCCAGCGCGGCGAGGCTGACCAGGATTGGGGCTCCGGCCGCCAGCACGGGACCCACATACGGAATGAACCGCAGCGCCGCACCAAGCATCGCCCAGACGAGCGCGTAGGGCACGCCGAGAAAGTACAGGCCGACGCCCACGGCGACACCGTAGGTCGCATTCACCAGTGACTGCATGAGCAGCTGGCGGCTGACGCGGGAACCCGCCTCGTCGAACGCTTTCGTGGTCACGGCGAGGTGCCCGTAGCCGAATATGCCAATCAGCCGATCGCGCAGGTCGCGGCGCTCGAGCAGCATGAAGATGACAAGCACCACCACAAGGCCGGCCGTGCCGATCGGGCCGACCAGCGGGCCGAGCCACGTGAACCCTGCGACCCCCGTCAACCCCGTCGCCTGGGGGGATGACACGACGACCGGGCTGGCCACGGTGCCCTGGGGGGCGGGGTCGGTGCCCAGATCCGTCTTGATGTCCTCGAGGGTCTCCTGCAACTTCTCGACAGCCCCGCCCTTGCCGGCGCCGCGCACATCGGCAATCTTCGCCCGTATGTTCGCGCGATAACTCGGCAGATCGTCGATGAGGTGGTCCATCTGCCGCGCGAGTCCCCACCCCGCAAGTCCGAGCACCGTGAAGACGAGGGTGACGACGATGAGGACGGCTGCGCCGCCGCCGACCCAGCGCTGCAGCCACGTCACGGGCGGTGTGAGCACGAATGTCAGCAGAATGGCGAGAGCGACCGGCACCAGGACCGCTTGTGCCCAGTAGAGAACGACGACGACCAGCACGCAGCCGGCAAACGTGACCCACGGCTTCAGCGAATTCTGACCGTCGTCCATGTCGGGTTCAGTCTACATGGAGGGGACCGCCTCTCGAAAGTCCGCTCGTCTGTATCGCTCCTGGTCCGGCCGGTCGTGCCCCGCGGCTATAATCGGAAAGGCGGTGACCCCCTCCCTCATCCTTGAAGCGACCCACGTCTCCCGCACCTATACGACCGGGGGCGCCCACGTGCACGCCGTCGCCGGCGTCAGCCTGGCTCTCGAGCGGGGGGACTTCGTGGCACTCGTCGGGCCCTCCGGCTGTGGGAAATCGACGCTGCTGCACCTGTGCGGCGCGATGGACCGGCCGTCCTCGGGGGCCGTGCGGCTGGAATCGGCCGCTCTGGAATCGGCGGACGACACGGAGCTGACGCGCATTCGCCGGGACCGCGTCGGGTTCGTCTTCCAGTTCTTCAACCTCCTGCCCACGCTCACGCTGCTCGAGAACGTGGAGCTGCCCCTGCTCCTCGCGGGGCAGCGGGCCGCGCAGGCGGAGCCGGCGGCGCGGGCCCTGCTCGATCGCGTCGCGCTGGGGCCGCGCCAGCATCACTATCCCCAGCAGCTCTCGGGCGGTGAACTGCAGCGGGGGGCGCTCGCGCGGGCGCTCGTGCACGGGCCGGCGCTCCTCGTCGCCGACGAGCCGACAGGGAACCTCGACTCGGAAAACGGCCAGCGGGTCCTCGCGCTGCTCGCGGAGCTGCAGCGCGAAACGGGAGTGACGATGCTGCTCGCGACGCACGCGCCCGAGGTGGCGGCGGCGGCGCACCGCGTGGTGAGGATGCGCGACGGGCGGATCGAATCGGAAGGCCGGCACCGTGCGGCTCTTTAGCTGGTTCATCCTCCGGCGGATTGTCCACGAACCCTTGCGGTCGGGCGTGACGACGCTCGGAATCGCGCTGGGAGTCGCGGTCGTCGTCGCGATTCAGCTGACCAACGCGAGCTCGCTTGCCGGATTCCAAACGGCCTTGAACACCGTCTCCGGACGAACCTCGCTCGAGGTTGTCGGAACGGGCGCAGGGATCGACGAGCTGCGTCTGGCGACACTCGGGTGGCTCCGTGAGTACGGCGAGGTCGCGCCGGTCATCGAAGGGAACCTGGTCTACCGGCAGCGCGGCCGTCCCCCCGAGGTACTGCGGCTGCTTGGCGTGGACATCCTGCGCGATCAGCCGTTTCGCGACTACGACCTGCGCGAGTGGCGCGACAGGGCGGCGGCGGGCGGCGGTCCGCCAGGGGCGGCGGCGACCGCGGACGTGAAAACGCAGGATTTTCTCGAGCTCCTGCTCGATCCGTCCTCCGTCATCATGGCGGCCCGGTTCGCAGAGCCGCGCGATCTCGGCCCCGGCTCCGTCGTCGCCGTGCACGTCGGCGATCGCACGGTCTCGCTGAAGGTGCGGGCGCTGCTCAAGGACGAAGGCCCCGCGCGCGTGCTCGATGGACGCTTCGTGCTCATGGACATCGCAGGAGCGCAGCAGGCGCTCAATCGATACGGGCGCGTGGACCGGCTGGAGATCCGGGTCGCCGAGGGGACCGACATCGGCGCCGTTCAAACCGCGATTGCGCGGCGGCTCGGTGACGGGCTGATCGTGCAGCGGCCCGCCCAGCGCGGTCAGCAGGTCGAGAACATGCTCGCGGCGTTTCACCTCAACCTGACGGCGCTGTCGTACATCGCGCTGCTGGTCGGGCTGTTCCTCGTGTACAACACCGTGTCCGTCGCGGTGCTGTCC
>JALZOC010000458.1 GCA_030857365.1 Acidobacteriota bacterium | reverse complement strand
GGGTCCGGCGGCTCGGCGGCCCCTGACCCGTCTCCTTCGGCTCCCTCGCCGACGAGGACTGGCTCCGCTACGGGAACGACGGCAAGCGGCTCATCTTCATCGCCCGACTCGAGCCGGTCGAACTCCTCGACCGTGTTGACGACTTCCGTGACGTAGAGAAAGGCGTCCCGCTCGAGCCCGATATCAACGAAGGATGACTGCATCCCGGGCAGCACCTTCGAGACCCGCCCCTTGTAGATGTTGCCGACGACCCCGCGCTGACGCTCGCGCTCGATGAAGATCTCGACGACCTGATCCTCCTCGAGAATGGCGACACGCGTGTCGTGATCTCCCGAGGAGATGATCATCTCCTTGTTCATGAATGGAACTCCAGAAATCCGGGGCATCCGGCGCAGACCGCGCGTACGCGTGCGCGGTGGCGAAACCTGGCATCCGCCAGGCCAGCCAGCACGCGAACAGCACGAGCAGCAGAAACGCCATGAACCCCCGTTGAGTGGCTTGGTCGAACCCGGTTAGTTGGTAAACCTTCGCATCCTCACGTTGAGGATGAGCCCGAACGCTGCGAGCGATGCGATCATCGATGAACCGCCGTAGCTCATGAGAGGCAGCGTGAGCCCCTTCACTGGCGCCAGGCCGGCCGACATCGTGATGTTGTAGATCACCTGGAACGCGAACCCGGAGATGATGCCTCCCACCAGATAGGCGCCGATGCGGTCCTTCGCCAGGCGGGCCGCTTCGAGCGCTCTGATAATGACGAACAGGTACAGGCCCAGGGCGGTGACCACGCCGACGAATCCGTGCTCCTCCGCCAGGACCGAGAAGATGAAGTCGTTGTCGGCAACCGGCAGGAACTTGTAGGTGCCCTGGGTGCCGTTCATGAAGCCCTTGCCCTTGAGTCCGCCAGAGCCCACGGTGATCCGCGCCTGGATCTGCTGGTAGCCCCCCCCTCGCGGATCCAGTCCGGGGTTGAGAAAGGTTTCGATCCGATCTTTCTGATATTCCTTGAGCCCGAATTTCCACGCAACGGGCGCCAGCAGCACCGCGGCGATGGCGACGACGACGATCAGCCGCACGCGGAGGCCGGCCAGGAACGCAATGCCGAAGCACACGGGCACGAGCGTCACGGCGGTGCCCAGGTCCGGCTGCCGTGCGATCAGAAAGAACGGGACCACGAAGAACAGCGCCGCAATGATGAGGTCCGTGTAGTTGCGCGCGCCGCGGCGGTTCTCCCCGAAGTACATCGCCAGGATGAGCGCCAGCACCATCCGCGCGAACTCGGAGGGCTGCAGGTTGAAGGCGCCGAGCGAGATCCACCGCGTCGAGCCACCGGCGCGGACGCCGCCAAACAGCACGTACAACAGCAGCGCGAGGAGCGCACTGTAGAGAAACAGCGAGTGCTCCGCGAGGAAGCGGTAGTCAACGGCGAGAAAGAAGACGAGCGCTCCGATGCCGAGCCCGACGGCGTAGAGCTGCACCCAGAAACGCGGTCCCGGGCGGCCGCCGCCCCCGGGCAGGTGCACGTACGTGGTGCTGTAGATCATCGCCAGGCCGATGCAGGCGATGAGCAGCACGGCCCCGAGGAGCAGCCAGTCGATGTGGAAGTACAGGCGCCGCTCGAACATCTACGGGCCTCCCACTCCTGCCGTGGTCGGCTGCGGGACGATGACGGGCTCGTCCGCGGGCACCGGCACGGGCAGCGTCGGGGCCTCCAGCGTGGGGAGCGGACGCCCCTCCTTCTTGGCGAAGAACGTTTCCATCGCGTACTTCGCAATCGGAGCGGCGCTCGAGCCATGCTCGGCGTGTTCCGCGAACACGACGCCGGCAATCTCGGGATTGTCCCGCGGGGCGAAGAACACGAACCAGCCGTGATGGCGGACGTCCATCCTGCCCCGCGCGGTTCTCGCGCCCGACAGCGAGATCACCTGTGCGGTCCCGGTCTTGCCGGACACGTCCTTCCCCGGAATCCGCGCGCGTCCGCCCGTGCCCGCGCCGTTGACGACGCGCCACAGCCCCTCGTGGAGGGCGGTCACGGTGGACGGCCGCATCTTGACGACCGACTTGGGCGCCGGCGCAGGCACGGGCTCCCAGCCCTTCCCCTTGTCGACCGCCTTGAGCAGATGGGGCGTGTGCCGGGTGCCGCCGTTGGCCACGGTCATCATCATCACGGCCAGCGAGAGCGGAGTGACGGAGACCTGCCCCTGGCCGATGGCGACCGAAATCGTCTCGCCGGCGTACCACTTCTCGTTGAGTCTCTGCCGCTTCCACTCCGTCGACGGCACGAGGCCCTTGAGCTCGTTCGGGAGGTCGATGCCGCTTCTTTCCCCGAGCCCGAGTGCCGAGGCCCACTTGTGTATCCGGTCCACGCCGAGCATGTTCCCGACGGTATAGAAGAACACGTTGCACGACTGCTCCATCGCGCGCCGCATGTCCACCGTGCCGTGTCCCCCCTGCTTCCAGCACTGGAAGTACCGGCCGTAGAAGGTCGCGCCGCCGCCGCAATGGACCTGGAACTCCGGGGTGATCACCTTCTCCTCGAGCGCGGCCGTCGCGACGGCGATCTTGAACGTGGAGCCGGGCGAATAGATGCCCTGGAGCGCGCGGTTCTGGAGCGGCTTGAGCTTGTCCTCGACGAGCGACTTCCACGTCGCGAGATCGATGCCCGTCGCGAAGCTGTTCGGGTTGTACGCGGGCTGGCTGACGAGCGCCAGCACTTCGCCGCTCCGCGGATCGAGCATGACGGCGGCGCCGTTGAATCCGGCGTGACGGAAGCCTTCCTCGGCCGCGCGCTGGACGTCCGCATCGATCGTGAGCTGCAAGGGCTGTCCTTCGACGGCCTCCTGGACTTCCACTTCCTCGATCTCACGGCCGAGACTGTTCACGACGACCGCGCGGTTGCCTTCGGAACCCATCAGATATCTGTTGTACGCCTGCTCGACGCCGGCCTGGCCGATGATGGCGCCCGCCTCGATGCCCTCGTTTTCGGGACGCTGCAGCTGTGTTTCGGTCACCTCGCTGACATAGCCGAAGAGGTGGGCCGCCATATCGCTGGTCGGGTAATGCCGCGCTGGAACCTTCAGCGCTTCGATGCCCGGCAGTTCCCACTGGCGCGCGCTCACCGCGATGGCCTGCGCGAGCGTGGCATTCTCGATGAGCACGATGGGCCGATAGCTCGGCTCCCGCCGCCGCCGCGTGACGGTGTCCCGCAGCTGCGCCTCGTCCACGCCCGTCGCGACCGCGAGCGTATGGAGCGTCTGATCGAGGTTCTTGGTCTGCTCGCGCAGCAGCGTGATGTTGAAGCTGTTCTGGTTTTCCACCAGGATCTTGCCGTGCCGGTCGAACAGCACCCCGCGCGGGGCGGGCAGCGGCAGGCGCCGCAGATGATTCTCCGCCGCCATCTCCGCGAACCGGGTGTGCTGCGCCACCTGGAAAATCCAGAACCCGACCGCGAGCGCGGCAAAGAGCACCGCGATGACGTACTGAATCACCGTGAGCCTCGTCGTGAGGCTGCGGCGGTCGTCCGGCATCAGGGCGGGTGAGGGCATAACTGATTTTAAT
>JALZOC010000050.1 GCA_030857365.1 Acidobacteriota bacterium | reverse complement strand
GTCTCATCCTGGGCGTTGCCGGCGCACTCGGCGCGGGGCGCCTGATCGAGAGCCAGCTGTTCGGCGTCACACCCCGCGATCCGCTCGCCCTCGCTGTGGCCGCCGCCGCGTTCGCGACCGCGGGCCTGTTCGCCATCTGGTGGCCCTCGCGCCGCGCAGCCGCGACGGACCCGGCGATTGCCCTCCGCTCCGAGTAGGCCGGTCCGGCGGCTGTGCCAGGCCCGCCGTCCGCGTTATGCAGGGTCCGGAACCCCGGCGCCGGACTATAGTGGTCTCCGCCGCACGCAGCCGTCCTGCGACTGACCGTGCCGAAAGCCCTGCGAGCACACAATTGGAAGGCCCCCATGACACATAAGACATTGGTCCGTGCGGTTCTTGCGGCGGCGCTCTGTGCGGCGGGGGTGGCGGGCGCTACCGTGGCCTCGGTCCGGTCCGCCTCCTCGATGGCCGAGGCCGCGAACACATGGCTCGCCGCACTCTCGACCGAGCAGCGGCAGCAGGCGTCGTTCGCGTTCGACTCCGACGAGCTCACCCGGTGGCACTACGTTCCCGCGACCCAGTTCCCCCGCAACGGACTGCCGATTCGCGCGATGAACGAGGCGCAGCGCGCCCTCGCCCAGGAGCTGCTGAAAACCGGCCTCAGCACGCGTGGCTACACGCAGGCGACGACGATCATGAACGACCTCGAGCTGATTCTCAAGGCGCTCGAGAACGGGGCCGCATCGCGCGATCCGGAGCAGTACGGCTTCTCCATCTTCGGGACTCCATCCTCAAAGGGAGTCTGGGGCTGGCGCGTGAACGGCCATCACCTGGCGGTGCACTTCTACGTGGCCAATGGCTCCGCCATCGCCAGCTCCCCGACGTTCTTCGGATCGAACCCCGCGGAGGTGCGCGTCGAGGGACCGAGTAAAGGCCTGCGCGTGCTCGGGGACCGTGAAGACACGGCGCGTGCGCTGCTGATGGCGCTCGACGACGCCCAGCGCAGGACCGCAACGCTCGAGGGGGTCGCCCCGAACGACATCGTGACAAAAACCGAGCCGAAAGTCGCGCCGTTGACCCCGGCCGGCGTCGCCGCGTCCGACCTGACGTCGAAACAGCGCGAGCTGCTGATGGCCGTCATCGACACCTATACATCGTCGATGGCGCCCGACATCGCCGCCGATCGCATGGCGCAGCTGCGGACGGCAGGTCTGGACAAGATTACGTTCGCATGGGCCGGAACGGCCGAACCCGGGACGAAGCACTACTATCGGGTGCAGGGGCCGACGTTCCTGATCGAGTACGACAACACCCAGAACAACGGCAACCATGTGCATTCGGTCTGGCGTGACTTCGACGGAGACTTCGGGCGCGACCTGCTCCGCGAACACGTTCAAGGGGTGCGACACTGAACGCGCGCTGACCCTTCCCTCCGCCCCCCGCAGCGTTCGCCCCGGCCAGAACGCTCTTTGTTCCTGTCGCCGGGACGATGCACCACCGCTCCCAGAAGCCACGTTGAAACTTTTGTCCGCGTGCCGGGTTAGTCCCTCAGTGAGCAGGGGGCCGTCGCACCGGCAATGACCGACGCGGACCGGTTCGAGGCGTTCGTCCGGGAGTACCAGGACATGGTCTTCGCGACGGCCGTACGGCTGCTCGGCAACGGACCCGAGGCGGAGGATGTCGCGCAGACGGTTTTCCTGCGCGCATTCCAGCGGTTTGCCGATCTGTCCAGGAGCGCCACCGCCGCGGGGTGGTTGAAGGCGGTCACGACGAACCTGTGCCTCAATCACCTGTCGAGGTACCGCAAACGCTGGCAGTTCTTCAGCGAACTGGACCAGCCCGCGCACCCCGAGGGCTACGCGGCGGGGCTGCCCTCTCCCGCTCCTGGCGGGGAGGAATTCGATACGGCGGACCGGCATACACGCCTGGAGCGTGCTGTTCGAGGGCTGCCGGACCACCAGCGCGTGCCGCTCGTGCTCTTTCACTTCGAAGACATGAGCTACCAGGAGATCGCGTCCGCGCTCGGGGTGTCGCTCGGCAAGGTCAAGACGGACATTCATCGCGGCCGTGAAAGCCTGAAAAAGGAGCTGTCGGTTTTCGATGAATCACATTGATCTGCAGCAGCTTCTGGAACGTGAGCTGAAACAGCTTCCCACGCCGCGGGCGCCCGACGCGCTGCTTCCGCGGGTGCTGGCGGCGACGGTCCATCCAGGCCCGGTGAGGTCTTACGGCGGCTGGCTGGCGTGGCCGCGCGCCTGGCAGATCGTCTCCGCCGCCGCGCTCATGGCGCTGGTCGCCGGCGGGTGGATGCTGCTGCCGCTCACCGGCGCCTCCGATCTTCTCTGGCCTGGTGCCGCGGCGGCCCCCGCCCCGGTCACCACCTTCGTGCGAAACGCGGGGGAGACCGCCACGGTCGTCCGGGTCCTGTGGCAGGTGCTGGTCCAGCCGGTGGCCACCTACGTCCTGGTCCTCGCAATTTCACTGGCGCTTGCGTGCGCGGTTCTCTGGACAGCCGTCGAGCGCCTGGCCCTGGGAGGGGCAACACAACGATGAAGAACCGCATGCGCGCCGCCGCGCTCATCGCCACCGTCGCCACAGCCCTCGGCTCGGGAGGGCTCGCTCCCCTGGCAGCTGCCGGCCAGAGCCCGCTGCCTCCACCGCCGCCCGACGCGGTCGAGCGGAACGAGGCCGAACAGTCCCCCGCCGACAGGCGCCAGTTCCGGTTCGCTCGGCCGGTCATCCGCGTCGGTCAGGACTACACGCTGGGCGTCGACGACGCGGTGCGGGAGATCCGGAGCGTGTTTGGCGACATCACGGTCGAGGGGCGCGTCGATGACGACGTCGTCGTGGTGCTCGGGTCGGCGCGAGTGACGAGCACCGCAGTGATTGGTGGTTCGCTGGTCGTGATCGGCGGTACCGCGACGATCGAGCCGGGGGTGGCGATTCAAAGAGACCTCGTGGTCGTCGGGGGGACACTGACGGCACCTCCCGGCTTCTCTCCCGACGGTGAGCACGTCGTGGTGGGCAGCCCTGCCATGGGCAATGCCCTGCAGGGCGTCGTGCCGTGGCTCACGCGCGGGCTGCTGTGGGGACGTCTCATCGTCCCCGACCTTCGGTGGATGTGGGTGTTCGTCGCGATCGTCTTTCTCGTCTACGTCGTGTTGAACGCCGTCTTCGAGAGGCCGGTCCGGGCATGCGCGGACACGCTGCTGGATAAACCCCTGAGCGCCTTCATGCTTGGCCTGCTCGTTCTGGTGCTCACGATCCCGGCGCTCGCCATCCTTGCGGCCTCCGTGATCGGGCTCGCGGTGGTGCCGTTCGCAATCTGCGCGCTCTTCGCCGGAGCCGTGGTCGGGAAGGCGGGCGTGGCGCGGGCGCTCGGCCGGAGCTTCGTCCGCGAGACGGAATCGGACAGCCGGTTCCAGGGGTTCCGCTCGCTGGCCATCGGGTTCGTCATCCTTTGTCTCGCCTATATGGTGCCGGTGCTCGGCATCGTGACGTGGGCGCTCACCGGTGTGCTGGGTCTCGGGGCCGCCGCTGTGGCATTCCGTGTCGCGCTGCGCCGCGAACACCCCGCCCGCGTCCGGGTCCCCCCGCCGGTGGCCGCTCCCGAGCCACGGCCATTCGTGGCGCCACAAGCGGCGGCCGCTGGTGCCGCGGTGCCGCTCGATCTGCCTCCGCTCGATGGACCATCCCTGGATGGCCCCCCTCCGGCGGGCCCCCCCCGGTCGACCCCGCTGCCGCCGGGCGGAGACTTTGCGCTGTATCCCCGCGCGACGTTCCTCGATCGCGTCGCGGCGTTCGCACTGGATGCGGTGCTGGTGGCGATCGCGGTGCAGTTGCTGGACATGTCCAGGCACGACGGGTGGTTCCCTCTGCTGCTGCTCGCGTATCACATCGCATTCTGGGCCTGGAAGGGGACGACGCTCGGCGGCATCATCTGCGGCCTGCGCGTCGTGAGGATGCAGGGCACCGATTTGCGGTTCGTCGATGCCCTCGTTCGCGGGCTCGGGAGCGTATTTTCCATCGCCGCGCTCGGCATCGGCTGCTTCTGGATGCTGCAGGATCCCGAGCGCCAGATGTGGCACGACAAGATTGCCGGCACGCTCGTGGTCAAGGTGCCAAGGGATCTGGTGCTGCCGTAGGACCGGCGGGGTACCAGCCCGGCGTCAGCGGGCGTTCGTTCCCGGGCCCATGATCACGACACCAGGGCGTTCCCCCGTGTGCCTGCCCCGATCGAGGACGATCCGGCCGTTGACGATGACGTAGTCGATGCCCTCGCCGTATTGATGCGGATCTTCGAACGTCGCCCTGTCGATCACGGTGCGATCATCGAGGATGACGACGTCGGCCTTCATGTTCTGGCGGAGGAGGCCGCGATCCCGGATCCCCATCTGCTGGGCGGCGAGGGAGGTCATCTTGCGAATAGCATCTTCGATGCTGATTGCCTTCTGCTCCCGGACATAGCGGCCCAGCACGCGGGTAAAGGTGCCGTACGATCGGGGATGCGGCTTCCCGCCGCCGAGCGGTGAGCGCGGGTCGGCGTTCAGCGCCGTCCCGTCCGATCCGATGCTGACCCACGGCTGCTGCAGCGCGAGACGCACGTCGTCCTCGTTCATGCCGAAGTACACCATGCTGATGCTGCCCCCTTCGTCGAGCAGGAGGTCGGCAACCGTGTCGAACTCCGGCTTCTGGAGCGCCGCGGCGATGTCAGCAATGCTCTTCCCTTCCCACTGCCTGTTCCTCTCGTGCCGCATCTGTGCGACCACCGCCATCTTCCAGTCGTTGCCGCTGCGGGCCATGCTCTCCGCCGTCGCGGCCCTGATGTTTTCGCGCTGTGCAGGATCCGCCAGCCGCTGCAGCAACTTTGGCGTGCCGCCGTCGAGCGCCCAGTCGGGGAGACGGGCCGTGAGCCCGGTGGAGCTGGCGACGTAGGGATACTGGTCCGCCGTCACGTCGATTCCCCTGGCGCGGGCGGCCTCGACCTGGGCGATGGCGCTGCCGATAGTGCCCCACGAGCTCCTGCCAGAGACCTTGAAGTGCATGATGTGCACGGGGATGTTCGCGACCTCGCCGATGCGGATGGTCTCCGCGATGGCGTCGGCGATCTGCAGTCCCTCGCTGCGCATGTGCACGGAGTAAATCCCGCCGTAGAGCGCGGCGATCCTGGCCAGCTCGATGATTTCGTCCGTCGTCGCGAAACTGTTCGGTTCGTAGATCAGTCCGGCGGAGAGTCCCATCGCGCCGTCCCGCATCGCCTGCCGGACAGTGGCGCGCATCGTGTCGAGCTCCTGTGCGGTGGGCGGCCGATCGTCCTCACCCATGGCGCAGGAGCGCACGTCACCCATCCCCACGAAGGAGGCAACGTTCACGGAAGTCCGCGCTTTCGTCAGCCGCTTGAAGTAGCCTTTGAAATCCGTCCAGTCCATCGTGACCGGAGCGGGAGTGGTGGGCGCGCCGGACGGAGGCGCGGCAGGTGCGGGCGCATCCATCGCCGCACGGGGTCCGGGCCGCGGACAGCGCGGCGCGGCCGACCCCGACTCGCCGAAGATCTCGGTGGTCACGCCCTGGCGGATTTTGCCCTGCGCCTCCCCCTCGCGCAGAACGGCGATGTCGGAGTGCGAGTGCATGTCGATGAACCCGGGGACGACAAGGCGTCCTGCCGCGTCGATCTCTCGAGTGCCCCGGCCGGGGAACCGGCCGACCCGCGCAATCCGGTCCTTCTCGATCGCCACGTCGCCGTGGAACCAGGGGTTGCCGGCGCCGTCGATGATGCGGCCGTTGCGGATGACAAGATCGAAGTCCTCCGCGAAAGCGGGGATGCTCAGGAGCGCGAGCACGGGCACGAGCAGGATGTGGCGCATGATGGGGAATTGTAACGGGGCACCGGAGCGCCGTGAACCCGGCATTCGGCCTGTCGGCACCCGGAACAGCAGGGGTGCGCCAGCAGCTGTTCACGCGTGGCATGCTTCCCGCTTGCGGTATCGCGATAGTTCCCGGCAGGATTACAGATGATGACCAAGGGCCTGGACGACGCGGGTGGCAGCCAGATACCACCCATAGTGCTCGTGGTCGACGACGACCGCGATACGCGGGACATGTACGAGGCGCTCCTCAATGCGGAGGGGTTCTGGGTGCTGAAGGTTGCGGACGCCGTCGAAGCGATGGCATACGCAAAGGATTTCCATCCTGACGCCGTGCTCACAGACCTCGGCCTTCCCGGCGGGTCGGACGGTGCCGACCTCATTCGCGACCTTCGGGCGGATCCGGACTTCGAGTTCACGCCAATCATCGCGGTCACGGGCCGTCAGCCCCGGGAGCTGCCGTCGCTGCGGGGCCTGGAGCTTTCCGCCGTCCTGCTGAAGCCGGTTTCTCCCGCCGCGCTCGTGGAGCGGCTCACCGCCGCGCTCCACGACTCGACGGTCCTCCGCGCCCGCAGTGCGGCGCTGCTCGAACGACTTCCCGTGCTCCTGGAGCGGTCGAGCGCTGCGATGGGGCGATCGAGTCGGTCCGCTGCGGCGGCCGCGGGACGGCGTGCACGCCCGTGTCCGCGCTGCGTGCAGCCCCTCACGTGGTTCGAGCGATCGCGCGTCGGAGAGGAGCAGATCGATTACTTCGAACCGTGCGAACGTGGGTGCGGTCTGTTCAGCTTCAACTGGAGGACGGAACAGTTCCAGGAACTCGCCTCGAAACGAGGCGGATCGAATCCGCGAGGTCCGGGGACGGAGAGGCGAGACTGATGGCCGGCCGCCCTGCCCGGCCCCCCGGGTTCCTGGTACCCGTCCGCTCCCAGGCCCGCCGCCGCGGGAGTCAGGAGTCTGCCGGCTCGGATCGCCGCCGGCAGTTCGAACGCGCCGGCGACGCCTGCCGGGAACACGCCGGTCAGGAAGACGCAGGGGAGGATTCGGCGCGCGAGGACGAGCTGGCGCGTCTCATCGCGCAAGTGCGCGAAGCGCGTGAGCGCCTGGTGCGCCTCATCGCGACCCTGAGGGCCGGGCGCCCGAATTGGGGAGAGCGCGAACAGCGATGGACGCAGTGGCATAGGGACACGGAGCGTCGCGTCCAGGGCAATCCTCCGGCTCCCAGGATTCACTGACGGCGCGTGCTCTCCGCCACCTCCCTATTCCGTATACGGTTCAGCTTGATTGGAATCCAGGACAAAGGTAGGGTAAGCCGTTACCGGAAATGGCCGTATCTATTCGCTGCCCGCAGCTGGTTGACGCCGCGCTCCGAAGCCAGCTCTCCGAAGCTGTCCAATCGGCCGTCAAACGCTGGCGCCCGTCTTTCGAGAGCTGGCGCCTGTCGCTTTTCCGCTCGCAATCGGGTCAGGGCTGGGACCTGGCGATCTCGGGACCCCGTTTTCGCAAGGTGTTCACGCTGCATGGTCCGGTCGACGATCTCCCCGGGCTGGTGACCGCCCATATGGACGCCATCCTCGCTCAGAGGGCGCGCTAGCCCGTCGGTCACGCCCGTCGCTTCTACCTGCGGTCGAGCTCCCGTTCACTGCGCCCCACCGTCACAGGCCAGCGTGTGCGCCTCCTTGCATGGAGGCTCGCGGCACCGCTAGGTCCGCCGTCCGCTTCGGCCGTGCTTGCGTCAGCGCCGGCAGGTCCATAAGCTGGGAGGTCATGGGTATCGCGGAGTGGATGCGCGTCATCGACACGGTCGGCGGGTTGGCGCAGATGACGGGAAAGCTGCGCCCTCGCCCCGCCGGCGAGAGTGTGGCGACCACCGGGGAGCCGGGCGCCGGCAGTCTCGAGGCGCGGCTCGCGGGTGTGGTCGTCGCCGCGCTCAAGGAGGCGTTCGACCGCGATCGCGCCCGCATGGATCTCGAACGCGCCCAGCTCGAGTCGGAGCGGAAGCGCGCCGACGACGCGCTCGCCGCCGAGCTGCGGCGTCAGGCCGCGGAGCGCTCGCTTGCCCAGCTCCGGCTGGTTGCCGTGATCGCGATCACCGGATGGGTGCTGTCCGCGGCTCTCGCCGTGTGGTTGCCCGGCATGCGCGACGGTCTGCCACGCTCGCTGCTCGCGGCCGGATGGCTCCTCGCGTTCGGTGCGCTCGGGTGCGCGTTCGCGGGTGCCCGCGATATCCTCTCGCCGCCCGACGCCGCGCCGACCGCGTCGGTCAGCACGCCCCATTCAGGTGCGGCTGGTGCGGCGCCCTGGGTGCTGCTTGCGGCCCTCGCCGCCATCGCGGCCAGTCTGCTCGCGGCTCTATGACTTCCGCGCCCGATTCGTCGCTCCGACTGACGGGGGCATTGACCACACACTATGACCTCTGATCCATCCGTTCATCCATCGATCACTGTCTACGGTGCCGACTGGTGTGAAGACACGCGCCGCTCGCTGCGTCATCTGCGGCGCCTGGCCGTTCCACATCGCTACCTGAACGTCGACGACGATCTCGAGGCGCTGAGGAGCGCGATGCTGCTCAACGGGGGTGAACGCCGGACCCCCACGATCGATCTCGGTGTCGGCGGCACGCCCCTGGTGGAGCCCGCGAACGAGACGCTCACGGAAGCGCTGGTCGAGCTCGACATGCTGACGCGCGACGCCGCGCGCGACCGCCTCGGCTTCCAGAACGTGGGGGACCTCGAGCGGGTCGTGCGGACGGGGGCAGGCGTGGCGCTGTTGCTGGCTGGATCGGTCGGGCCGCGCGCCAGCCGTTGGCCGCTTCGCCTGGGCGGGGCGTTCCTGGCCGTGTCGGGGATTGCCGGGTGGTGTCCGGGGTATCACGGGGCTGGTGTGACCTCCATGGACGGTCCTGGCGATCGTCCGGACGAAGCGGGTCGCGGCGCCTGGCTGGAGGCGCGGGGACGGACGGCGGCGATGGGTGGAGCCGCGGCGGAGATCCTGCCGTGACGAAGCGCGACGCCTTGCTCCAGGCACTTGCGGAAGCGCGGCACGACGACCCCTTCGGCGTCCTTGGCCCCCACGCGGAGGGCACCGGCGTCGTCATTCGCGCCTGCATCCCGACGGCGGAGCGCATGAGCGTGACGCGCAACGGTTCCGTGCCCGTGCCGATGAAGCGGCGCCATGCCGCCGGGATCTTCGAAGCGGTGATCCCGGACGCGAAAGCGGTCCCCGATTACCGGCTGGAGGTGACCTACGGCGGTGGCACGACCGTGCACGTCGATGATCCGTACCGGTACGAACGGGTGTTCACGGACTACGACCTTTATCTGTTCGGTGAGGGGAACCACACGCGCATCTACGACAGGATGGGCGCGCATCTCATCACCCTGAACGGCACGGCCGGCGTCCACTTCTCCGTCTGGGCGCCGAACGCGCGGCGCGTCAGCGTCGTCGCCGACTTCAACGCGTGGGATGGCCGCCGGCATCCGATGCGCAACATCGGCGGCGTCTGGGAGATCTTCATCCCCGGCGTCGACGCGGGCGAAAAGTACAAGTTCGAGCTCCTGACCGCGCACGGCGAAGTGCTCCTCAAGTCCGATCCCTTCGGGTTCGCATTCGAGCTGCCGCCGCTGAATGCGTCGGTGGTCAGCCGCCTCGACTACGCGTGGCGAGACGGGGCGTGGATGCAGTCGCGCGAGGGCCAGGGCTCCTGGTTCGACAAGCCGATGGCCGTCTACGAAGTGCACCTCGGGTCGTGGGCGCGGGTGCCGGAGCAGGAAGATCGGTACCTGTCGTACGCCGAGCTCGCGGCGCGGCTCATTCCCTACGTCAAGGAGATGGGGTATACCCACATCGAACTGCTCCCCGTGATGGAGCATCCCTTCTCCGGGTCCTGGGGCTATCAGGTGATCGGGTTCTTTGCGCCCACAAGCCGCTTCGGCGGCCCAACGGACTTCAAGGCGTTCGTGGACGCGTGCCACCAGAATGGCATCGGCGTGATCCTCGACTGGGTCCCCGGACACTTTCCAAAGGACGCGCACGGACTCGCGTCAATGGACGGCACGGCGCTCTACGAACATGCCGATCCCCGTCAGGGTGAGCACCGCGAGTGGGGCACCCTGATTTTCAACTACGGCCGGAACGAAGTGCGGAATTTCCTCCTCGCCAACGCGCTGTTCTGGTTGAACGAGTATCACGTGGACGGACTGCGCGTGGACGCGGTCGCGTCGATGCTCTATCTCGACTACTCGCGCAAGGAGGGGGAGTGGCTGCCGAACCGGTTCGGCGGGCGCGAAAACCTCGAGGCCA
>JALZOC010000457.1:297-3582 GCA_030857365.1 Acidobacteriota bacterium | reverse complement strand
TGCCGCCGAAGGGCGCCGGCACCCCGCCTGGCACGAGCACCGGGAACCCGAGATCGAGCGCCGCTCCCGCTTCCGACCCAATGTAGTCGACGTTCTGCGCGACGGAGACGATCGAGCCTGTGCCAGCGTGTCCCGGAGCCGCCAGGCCGGCTACCGGGGACGCACAAGCCACGCCGATCGCCGTGGCGACGATCACGGTTCGCGTACGAGATGGGAGGTAAGCGAAAAACGTGCGTGCGGGATTGGTCTTCTTCACTTTTCAGAGCCCTCTGACGCCGATGTATGGCCTGCCGTGGACGACTCCACCCGTCCGCCCACGAAGCCGGTTTCTTTCCGCTTGGGAGGCCACCGCACGGGGCCAGTTGCCTCCTAGTCAGACTACCACGCCGGGCGCGATGAAACGACTCCCTTTCCGCGCCTGTTTCGGCGGCTCGAAACAAGTCAAGAACGTCCATCGCCGCGTATACTTGGAGGTTGTATCGGCCGCGACGCTCCCGGAGTTCTCCGAGGGGCGGCATTTGTGTGTTTGCCGGTACGAGGAGTTTCGTGGTGTCATCACTCCCTGTCATCCAGATCACGCCGGTCAGCCAACAACAATTCTCGCCGCCCCGACTGCCATTGAACGGCAAGCGGTTCTTCATCTGGACCATCGGGTGCCAGATGAACGAAGCCGACAGCGCCAAGGTCGCAGCCATGCTCCAGGAAGTGGGCTACCAGTCCACCGACAACGAGCAGGAGGCCGATATCGTTGTGCTCAACTCCTGCGTGGTGCGACAAGCCGCCGAAGACCGCGTCTCCGGCAAGCTCAACGCGCTGGCCCGGCTCAAGCGGCTAAAGCCGGAAATGCCGTTGGTGCTGACCGGGTGCATGGTCACCAAACAGCAGGAGAAGCTTAAGAAACAGTTTCCGCACGTGGACCTGTTCTTCGATCCATCCGATTTCGACAAGCTCCAGCAGGTCGTGCCCGAACTGGCGATGCTCGACGATGACCTCGCCGCGTTGCCGCACTACTACCTGCCCCAAACCGACACCGGCGCCAACGGCGTCACCGCCTACGTGCCGATCATCTACGGCTGCAATTTCCTGTGCTCCTACTGCATCGTGCCTTACCGGCGCGGCAAGGAAACCAGCCGCCCATTCGACGATGTGGTGACGGAAGTCGAGCGCATCGTCGCCAGCGGCGTGCGCGAGGTCACGCTGCTCGGGCAGACCGTCAACGCCTACGGTCACGACTTGACAGGCACGCCGTCGCTCGCCGATCTGCTGCGGGCGGTCGACGCCATTCCGGGCCTCGATCGCTTGCGGTTCCTGACCTCGCACCCCAAATACATGTCGGACGACATTATCGATTCGATTGCCCAGCTGGAATCGGCCTGCGAACACATGAACTTGCCCGTGCAGGCCGGGGACAACGAGGTGCTCCGGCGCATGCGGCGCACCTACACCCGCGACGGATGGATGGAGCGCATCGCCTACACGCGGGAGCGGATGCCGGACGTCACGATCGCGACCGACATCATCGTCGGCTTTCCCGGCGAGACAGACGAGCAGTTCATGCAAACCTACGACATGCTCGAGCGGACCAAATGCGACAAGGTGCATCTCGCGATGTACTCGCCACGCCCAGGCACACTCTCCGCGCGATGGGAAGACGACGTGCCGCGCGAGGAGAAGTTCCGCCGCCACCAGGCGCTCGAACACCTGCAGGAACAGGTATGCACCGGCTTGAACGCGGCCCGGCTCGGCAAGACGTACGAGGTGCTGGTCGAGGGGCGGTCGAAAGGTCGCTGGACGGGTCGATCGCGCGGGAACACCCTCGTTCATTTCGACAGCGACCTCGAACTGGCCGGCAAGCTGGTGGATGTCCGCATCACCAAAACGTCACCCTGGTACCTGATGGGGGAACCGGCCGGCGCCCCTCGCTGACCGGTGGCCGACCTCAAACTGTAGTTTCGCCATCAAGATATCGCTTCATTCGCAAAGGAATCGACATTGGCTCCGAAGAACAAGGACAAATCGACGAAACGACAGCTCGTCACCGAGGCGCAGACCGCGGCAGCTGAGGGTCGCTGGGAAGAATCGCTCGTCATCAACGACCGCATCATCGAGCGGTTCCCGCGGGAAGCGGACGCCCTCAACCGGAAGGGACGCGCGCTCATCGAGCTTCGGCAACTAGGCTCGGCCCGCGATGCCTACGCCGAATCGCTGAAGGCCGATCCCGCCAACATGATCGCCCGGCGCAACCTCCAGCGGCTCGAAATGCTCTACAACCGCGCGGACGGCACGCTCGAGGGGGCGGATACGGCGCCAGCCGTGCTGCCCAAGCCCAACACATTCATCGAGGAGATCGGCAAAACCTGGGTCGACGAACTCGCCAATCCGGCGGACCTTTCGCACCTCGCCGAGGTGTCGCCCGGCGAGCAGCTCCAACTCTCCGTCGAGGAGGGCAAGGTCTATCTGGTCAGCGATGACGGGCTTCGCCTCGGCGAAGTTGGCGCCCCGATCGGCCAGCGCCTGGTGGACCTGATGGACGGCGGCAATCGCTACGAGGCGTACGCCCTTGGGATTTCGAGTCAGAGCCTTCGCGTCATGATCCGTGAAACCTTCAAGGCTCCAGCGCAGGCGACCAGGCTGTCCTTCCCGGAGCAGGTGCGGAAGACCCAGGAACTCATGCGCGAGCGTGAGCTCCTGTTCCAGCGGGAAGAAGGCGACTTCCTGTTTGGGGAGGATGAAGATGGTGAAGGGGACGACGACGGCGTCCACGGCCAGGCCGACCCCGATCCCGACGATGACGAGCCGGAGGCGGACGCCAGCGAGTTCGTTGAAGAAGGCGTCAACGTGGACGACGACGAGGAACGCGACGCGATGTAGCCGATATTGTTCATGAAACGTGGCGCGGTGGTTACCGGTGAGTTGCGTTCACGCAGGGGAGAACCTTGTGTGCTCCCGTCGTTCCGCGACCCGTTAGCTCGGGAGGACACAAGGTCCTCCCCTACCGCCAACTGTCCTCCGTGAATTGTCGAGCCTAGCGCCCGATTCCGACCAGCAGCGCGATCATGACGACAATCAGGATGCCGGCGGTCAGCAATAGCCGCCGCAGATCCTCGCGGATAAACGCATATTCCTGGGCCTTGCTAATCGAGGGACCGGTTGCGGCGGCAACGCGCGCCGTCGGGGCGTCCTTGCGTTGTTGATAGGGACGGGTTCTCCGGACGGAACGGGCAGACCCGGCCGGTTGGGTCGTTTCCGCCAACTGGTCGGAAGTGTTCGCGCCAGGTTCGAATG
>JALZOC010000457.1:0-287 GCA_030857365.1 Acidobacteriota bacterium | reverse complement strand
ATTCCCGTGGTCGTCGCCCTCGCGGTCATTGGTTTGGTGGACTTCCTGGACCGCGCGGTTTGCCCCGTCTTCCGTGCCATTTACCTGCTCACCCGTCACATCGTGCCGGGCATCCCCGGCCAGCCGACCAAAGCCCAAGTATACCCGTGCCGTGCTGGCTACCCGCCTGCCATTTGGCGGGAGCGTCGATGAGGCCGCGAGGTAATTGTTCGCAGGTGCAACGCATGATTTTGCGTGGGACTCGGTAAAGGGGGCATTTACGGTTGCGGCAGCGGAGCGATGCTTGT
>JALZOC010000456.1 GCA_030857365.1 Acidobacteriota bacterium | reverse complement strand
CCGCCATGATGGTGGGCCAGGGGGACGCGAACAGCGATCAGAAGATCAGCCGGGCCGAGGCGACGACGCTCGCGCACGCATGGTTCGACAAGCTCGACGCACAGAAGGTCGGAAAGGTCAGCCAGGCGGACTTCACGAGCCGCTTCGCCGCGCTCACGCCGGAGCCGGCGCCTGCCGCGGGTCCCCAGGGCCCTCCGGGAGGCAATCCCCTGTGGCCCGAGTTCAACAAGATGGTGGGCGGCTACTTCAAGTTCCACTGGAACGATCCCCAGGAGATCACCTACAAAATCGACGATCCGGACAGCCCGCTCACGAGGATGTTCAAGGGCGCGCCGCTCGTCGTCCGCGATGAGACGTACACCTTCAACCAGGAGTCGTTCTCCCGGGAGAATGTCCGGGTCCTGACGAGCGTCGACTACGCGAAGATGAGCGACGCCGACAAAGCGAAGGAACCGAACCCGCGGACCGACCAGGACTACGCGCTCAGCTACGTCAGGCGCGAAGGCAACGGACGGTTCTTCTACATGACCCACGGCCACCACGAGCGCAATTACGCCGTGCGGCCGCTGCTGGAGCACCTGCTCGCCGGGGTGCAGTACGCGCTGGGCGATCTGAAGGCGGACGACACGCCGAGCGCGAAGATCGCGAAGAGCGGCACGAAATAGACAGTCCCGGAGTACGCGGCAGGGGCGCGGTCCCTGCCGCGATCTTTGCCGCGATCCAGCCCGCGGCTGACCGGCCGAGCTGCGGGCTCATGTTATCGTACCGGGGCGCTTCGGCGCGCCGTCCTGAATGCCCCTTTTTCACAGGCAGCGGGTGGAGGTAAACGGGCGGGCCGCTGCCGTCGTTTACGTAGATGCCGCTGTAATCCTTTCCCCTGTGCCTTGATGCCAAGAAAAACGAAGTTCCCTGTCGCTGCGGGTCTGCTGATCCTGTCGCTTGCCGCCTGCTCGTCCCAGAAAGCCGCCGAACCGGGCAGCGGGGGCACGCCCGCGGGAGGGGCGGGAGGACGTGGCGGCCGGGGCGGCGGCGGGCCCGTCCCGGTCGTGACCGGCCGGGTCGAGACCAAGGCCATCCCCGTCACCATCCCCGCGGTCGGGACCGCCGAGGCCCTCGCGACCGTCCAGGTCCGTTCCCAGGTGACCGGGCAGCTGAGCGCCATCCATTTCAGGGAGGGGCAGGAGGTTCGCAAAGGCCAGGTGCTCTTCACGATCGACCCGCGTCCGTTCCAGGCTGCGCTGCAGCAGGCGCAGGCGGTTCTCGCGCGTGATACCGCGACGGCAAAGAACTCCCAGTCGCAGCAAGCCCGCTACGAGGATCTCTACAAGCGCGGCCTGATTCCCCGCGATCAATACGAAACGCAGGCGGCGACGGCCTCGGCGCAGCAGTCCACCCTGGCGGCCGACCAGGCCGCGGTCGAGACCGCGCGCCTGAATCTGCAGTACACCAACATCGTCGCCCCAATCAGCGGCCGCGCCGGCGCGCTGGTTGTGCATCAAGGCGATCTCGTGCGCGCAAACGATGCCGCGCCGCTTCTTGTCATCAACCAGATGGCGCCGATTTACGTCGGCTTCTCCGTCCCTGGCCGCAACCTCGCAGATATCCGCCGGTATCAGAGCCAGCGTCCACTGAAAGTGCAGGCACGGCTACAGGGCAGTCCCACGGGGCCCACGCAGATGGCGATTCCCACGCCTGAAGGGCGAGAGGGGGACACACCGCGCCCGGAGGCATTTTCCGCCCCTGTCGACACGACCCCGGCCGAAGAGGGCTCGGTCACCTTCATCGACAACGCCGTCGATCCCACGACGGGCACGATCAAGCTCAAAGCGACCTTTCCGAACAGCGGCAACCGCCTGTGGCCCGGACTGTTCGTGCAGGTGACGCTGCTGCTGACGACCGACACGGATGCGCTGGTCGTACCGGCCAACGCCGTGCAGGAGTCCCAGCAGGGAACGTACGTGTACGTCATCAAGCCCGATCGCACCGCCGAGATGCGCAACGTGCGCGTCGAACGTCGGCAGGGCGAAGAGACGGTCATCGCGCAGGGACTGAAGGCGGGCGAGGAGGTTGTGACCGACGGTCATCTCCGGCTTACTCCTGGCGCGCGAGTGACGACCGGCACGGACGATGGCGCGCGGGGCGGCCGCGGCGGTGCCGGAGGAAGCAGGGGTGAAGGGGGCGGCCAGGGCGGCGCCGAAGGCCGACGCGGCGGGGGTACATCATGAACATCGCGGAACCATTCATCAAGCGGCCTGTCGCGACGACCCTGCTCGTCACGACGATCTTCATCTTCGGCGCAGTCGGCTATCGCCTGCTGCCGGTGAGCGACCTGCCCTCGGTCGATTTTCCCACGATCCAGGTCAGCGCGGGGTTGCCAGGGGCCAGCCCGGAGACGATGGCGTCGACGGTGGCAACGCCGCTCGAAAAGCAATTCGCTACGATTTCGGGCATCACCTCCATCAGCTCGCGCAGCTCGCAGGGGTCGACGAGCATCACGCTGCAGTTCGACCTCAGTCGCAACATCGATTCGGCGTCGCAGGACGTCCAGCAGCGCATTGCCGCCGCGCAGCGCAGCCTCCCGCCGGGCATGCCGTCGCCGCCATCCTTTCAGAAGACCAACCCGGCCGATTCGCCCATTCTCTTCCTCGTCCTGAGCTCCGACACGCTGCCGCTCACGCAGGTGGATCGGTACGCGGAGACCGTGCTCGCCCAGCGGCTGTCGACGGTGACTGGCGTGGCCCAGGTCAACATATACGGCGCGCAGAAGCCGGCGGTCCGCGTGGATCTCGATCCCATGCAGCTCGCCTCGCGGCTGGTCGGTGTGGATCAGGTTGCACAGGCGATTTCGTCTGCCAATTCCAACCGGCCGACCGGCACGTTGTACGGCCCCAGCCGCAACTACGTCGTGCAGGCGCAGGGGCAGTTGATGAGCGCGGAGGGCTACAAGAACGTGGTCGTCGCGTACCGGAACGGGAGCCCCATCCGTCTGGACGAAGTGGCGCACGTGTACGACGGCGTCGAGGAGGACCGCAACGTCAGCTGGTACAACGGCACGCGCACGATTTATCTCGCCATTCAGCGTCAGCCCGGCACCAACACCGTTCAGGTGGTCGACGAGATCAAACGCCTGCTCCCGGAGCTCGCGGCGCAGCTCCCGGCGCCGATCCAGCTCGCGATCCGGAGCGACCGTTCGGAATCGATCCGGGAGTCCGTGGACGACGTGAAGTTCACGCTGCTGCTGACGATCGCACTCGTCGTTCTGGTGATCTTCCTGTTCCTCAGGAATCTCTCGGCGACCGTCATTCCAAGTCTTGCGCTGCCGTTTTCGATTGTCGGCACGTTCGCGATCATGTGGGCGCTCGGCTACAGCATCGACAACCTGTCCCTGATGGCGCTCACGCTCTCGGTCGGATTCGTCGTGGACGACGCGATCGTCATGCTGGAGAACATCGTCCGGCACATGGAGATGGGCAAGACGCGCATGCAGGCGGCGTTCGACGGGTCGAAGGAGATCGCGTTCACGATCATCTCGATGACGGTGTCGCTCGCGGCCGTGTTCATCCCGATTCTCTTCATGGGCGGCATCGTCG
>JALZOC010000455.1 GCA_030857365.1 Acidobacteriota bacterium | reverse complement strand
CCTCGAGCTGGGGCGGTTCGGGATACGGCACTTCGTCCGCCTCTATCTTGTCGATCAGGTCCTTCCGGCACGTGACCTCGCCGCCGCTGCGAAGGGTCAGAACGATCAGGTCCCCCTCGACCTTGTGGCCCTTGACCGAGAGCGTGCGCCCCGAGTTCAGGAACACGATTTCGGCAGAAGCGGACGCGGCAGTCGCCACCAGGGCGAGGGCCGCGAGCGGCAGCAGAGCCGGAGCCTTGACCTTCATGCAGGCGACATCCTACCACTAGCCGGAGGCCCTGTCCAGAAACGCTACAGTCGGGCTGTACGAGGAGCTACCCGGGGCGCCCCTGAGCTGTAGCCTGGCCAGACGCGGCCGCCCCGCTAGCCTCCCCCATCGGGGCGGACCGGTTTGGGCGCTACGAGGTCTACCTGGTTTCGACGAAGGCGTGAAACACCCGGAGGCCGAGCTCGCGCGTGTCCCCCCCGCCTGGCGAAAACGCCCGGTCGACGCTGATGACCAGCTCCGCCATGTCGGCCGAACCGAGCTGCGCGGCGGCGATGGGAAACGTCATCATTTTCCTGTCGCGGTTATCGGCCGCGAAGGTGCCGATGGTGTGACCGCCCACCGTGAGCGTCACCTGCTGAGGGGGGGTGAAAAGGTCCGTCCGGGCGTCCCATTCGAGGTAGAACGTCAGGTCCTTTTTCGGGTTGCGAAAGGAGATCGTGGCCGTTTTCTGCGTCCACTGCCACTCCGACGACGCGTCGTCCGGGGCAACTTCCGCGGGGTGCCAGCCATCCTTATATATGAGGAAGATGTTCTCGGACTGCGGCAACAGCTGGAATTTCGAAACGACGTACTCCTTGCGGGAGGCTTCGGGCGCCGAGAGCGTCAGGCGCTTGCCAGAGGTCTGGTTGTACAGCCCGAGGCGCATCACCGCCTCCCCGATATACGGATAGTTGGGAACGAACACCGTCCGGGTGTACTCCACCGTCTGGCCCGGCTTCCACGCGCTCGTGGGGACGACCGGCGGATGATCTTCAGTCCAGAGCCGTTCTCCCGTGGGATCGAGCACGTGGACGAAGACCCAGTAGTCCTCCCCCTTGATGATGTCCGGGGCGCCGGGGGCGACGACGAACTTGTAGGTCAGTTTGACGGGACTCCCGATTGGAACCCTGTCGTGATTCAGGGTGACGGAGGGGGTCGCGACGGGCGGTTCCTCGGGTTCCTTGCGGCCGCAGGCCGGTGAAAGCGCCAGAGCGGCGAGCGCCGCCGCATGGATCGATATCCGGACACGTCTGCGCATGGAAGAATTCATCCTCTGACCACCTGATGACGGAGTGCCGCGAATGGTACTGCAGTTGTTCGCGCTACTGCAATATGCTAGCGTGCAGTTCGTTCAAGAGGGGTCCAGATGCTCGAAGCGCTCGGAATGGTGGAAACCAAAGGGCTGATCGGTGCGATCGAGGCGGCTGATGCCATGGTCAAAGCCGCGAACGTCGTCCTGGTCGGCAAGGAGTACATCGGCGCCGGATTCGTGACCGTGATGGTGCGCGGCGACGTCGGCGCCGTCAAGGCGGCGACGGACGCGGGAGCCGCGGCCGCCCGCCGGGTCGGCGAGCTCGTCTCGGTTCACGTGATCCCCCGCCCGCATGCCGAGGTCGGGAAGATTCTCCCGAAGTCGAAAGACACAAAGGCCTGATCCCTCCGTCGGTCCCGCATGGCTCCTTCCACGGCCCAGGCCGATCGCGATCTCACCTCGATCAGCGAGGCGCGCACGCTGGCGCGCCGGGCGCGCGAGGCCGCGCCGGCTCTCGCAGAGCTCTCCCAGGAACAGATCGACGCCGTCGTCGACGCCATGGCGGCCGCCGTCACGCCTCAGGCGGAAGCCCTTGCCCGGCTCGCGCACGAGGAAACCGGGTACGGCAACGTCCCGGACAAGATCCAGAAGAACCTGTTCGCCTCGGAGAAAATCTACCAGTTCATCCGCCCGATGAAGACGGTCGGGGTCGTCCGGCGGCTGGATGACCGCAAGGTCATCGAGATCGCCGAGCCGTTCGGCGTCGTCGCGGCCATCGTCCCCTCGACGAACCCCACATCGACAGCCATCTACAAGATCCTGATCTCGATGAAGGCCCGGTGCCCCATCGTCATCAGCCCGCACCCGGCCGCGACGCGCTGCATCACGCGCGTCGCCGAGGTGATGCAGGAGGCGGCCCGCCGCGCCGGCGCGCCGGAGGGCTCCATCAACTGGATGACGACGGTGACGCTCGAGGGAACGCAGGAGCTGATGAAGGCGCGGGAAACCGCGGTCATCCTGGCGACCGGCGGCATGGGGCTCGTGCGCGCGGCCTACGGCGCCGGGAAGCCGGCCTACGGCGTCGGGCCGGGAAACGCGCCGGCCTATATCGAAGCCAGCGCGGACCTCGTCAAAGCGGTGCGCGACATCGTCATCGGGAAGACGTTCGACAACGGGCTGTTGTGCTCCTCGGAGAACTCGGTCGTCTGCGACGCAGGGCTCGTCCAGGAAGCCAAGCGGGAGTTCCTCGCCAACGGCGCGTATTTCCTGTCGGGTGGCGAAATCGAGGTGCTGGGACGGCTGCTCGTCACGCCGCAACGGCTGCCGAATCCAAAGCTCGTCGGGCGTCCGGCGACCTTCATCGCCGAGCAGGCGGGGATCGCTGTCCCACCGGAGACGCGGGTCCTGATTGCCGAGCTGTCGGGGGTCGGACGGGACTTTCCGCTGTCGATCGAGAAGCTCTGCCCCGTTCTGTCCTTTTACGTGGTGAAGGACTGGCGCGAAGGCTGCGAGCGCTGCAAGCAGATCCTGCGCTACGGCGGGATGGGACACACGATGTCGATCCATTCCCGGAACGACGACATCATCCTGCAGTTCGGGCTGAAGAAACCGGCCTTTCGCATCGTGGTGAACTCGCCGGCGACCCTGGGGTCCATCGGTCTCACGACAGGGCTGGATCCGTCGATGACGCTCGGGTGCGGTGGGTACGGCGGCAATATCACGTCGGACAACATCTCGCCGCGCCACCTGCTCAATATCAAGCGTCTGGCCTACGAAACCAATCCGGCGCCGATACGGCCGCGGGCCGACACGGCCGCGGCGGCCCTGCCGAAAGCCCCTCCCGGACCCCGTGTGCCCGGGGGGCTGGCGGCCGAGTCGCTGGCGCGGCGTATCGATCAGTTCCTGTCAGCGAGGGGCTACGCAGCGCCGGGGACAGCCAGTCCGGAGTCCGCGGCCGCCGCCCCCCCGTCGTCCGGGCGCAGCGCCTCGAGCGGCTCCGATCCAGATCCGAAGCCCCCGGCGTCCGCGGAGAGTGTCCAGAAACCTGTCGAGTTTGTCTGCGAGGACGACGTGCGGCAGGCAGTTCGACACGGGCGCAAAATTGTAATCGGCGAACGGACCATCGTTACGCCCGCGGCGCGTGACCTGGGGGAGCAGCACCGGACCTTCGTCCAGGCCAGCTGGCCACGATAAGCCGCCGGCTCTTACTGCTGGAGGATACGGGGCTTACGGTTGACCTCCCCCGCCTCGGGTGGTATGCTGTCCGCCCCAGCCAGCGTAAGTACTTCCGCCCCGGCCTGAGGCATGCCTCGGG